>JBAYOC010000011.1:0-11706 GCA_041678465.1 Anaerovoracaceae bacterium
CCCATGCTATGATAGCTGCCCAGTTAATACCATTTGAGTACCAGTATCTACCTTTTTCACCGGCATACAGCGCGGCTACATCCATCCTGCGTTGTTTGCAGAGATAGTAGTCGGCAACGAATATAGCGGCTATGGGAGCTAAAATCATTCCATAGTTATTCATCCACGTGAAGATATAGGCGGCACCGGAGCCGTAAATCCACCAGGGCTGGAAGACAAACGTGGCTATGATGCAGGCAATGATAACGCCCTTTCTGTATGAAATTCTCTGCGGGCTTATATTACTGAATCCGTTGGCCGGTGCAACCACATTGGCGGCTACAGTAGTTGTAAGAGTTGCTATGACAACACCGATTGCAGAAATAATAATAATCAGCTTATTATCAACATAGTAGAATACATTTGTAGGATCAAACATGGCTTCGCCCATGACAAGCTTTGTTGCCTGTGCAAAGTAAGCACCGATAAACGCCATTGCAAACATGGGAACAGGTACGCCGTAGAGTTGACCTCTGAACTGAACCTTTTGGGATTTGGCATATCTTGAAAAGTCCGGAATGTTCAATGCCATGGTAGCCCAGAAAGCGATGTTTCCGGTCAAACAGGCTGCAAAGACGTAGACGAAGCCGCCGTTCCCATCAAGTGTAGCCCAGTCAATGCCTTGTTTCATAACGTCACCAAAAGCATAGCCTGCACCGGTAACCAGTGCGATTGACCATGCCAGCAGGAGTAATATGACGACTACCAGTATCGGGGATCCAATATTTTGCACCCATTTGATGTTCTCGAAGCCGTTGTAGGCAATCCATGCAACAAAGACCATAAAGATGAAGAATCCGATTAACTGCCCCACAACAACAGCTCCATTACCGGGCAGGGCGACGGTTATGCTGTTGTCTCTGAAAAAGTAAAACGCCGTTCCAAGGATCGCGGCAATGGCACCACCGCCGACCCAAGACTGAACTGCCACCCAACCGCAGGCCACGAGGCCTCTCATGACTGACGGAACGTGAGCACCTGTTGAGCCAAAAGTCAACCTGGCAAATACGGGGAAGGGAATCCCGTATTTTGTTCCTGCATGGGAGTTCAGCTGAATAGGGATAAGAATGATAATATTGCCGAGGACTACGTTGAAAACCGCAAGCCAGGGAGATAATCCAAGGGCGATGGCAGCTGAGGCCAGCGAGAGAGCCGGAATACAGATACACATACCCACCCACAGGGCGGTAATGTTATATGTAGTCCATGTTCTTTGAGATACAGAAGATGGTTCTAAGTCTTCGTTGTAGTACTTTGAAGACACCAGTTCTGTGCGGGCGGCATCGGTAAGTTCGTACAAACCACCTGTCTCTTTTTGAGTATACTGTGACATTTTGCACCTCCATATAAAAAATTAAGGAAACATTACGCCTACATTATAGTATAAAGAAAAGGAAAAAGATAGTATTATTTAATATTTTAGAATATTCCATGTTGTAAAAAAAAAACAAGCCGGACCAATGGGTTTGAGAAATTGTACACAAAAAAGACGGACAAAAACTGAAAAATGTAACCAGTTTAGTTTTATCGAAGAAGATTTTTTGTAACCGGTTTAAAACGATTGTCAACGATTTCCGCTCAACCCGTGCAAAAGCATCTCCAGAAGATAGTTTTCATTGTTAAAAGAGACTTCTGCTGCAGTGCAGTCTGAGGCGGACCGGTGGTATTCAGAAAAAAGACCGCAGCGACAGCTGATAAAAGCGCCGATCGCACCCATTATAGTGAATGCGGCTGTCTTTGGTTCGATAGACGCATACTCCCCTCGAGCAATTCCCTCTGTGATGATGGAGGTCAGCGTATCGAGACGATAATGCAGCAACCGGCCAAGGCTCTTTTTTAGGTCAGAACACTGATTCAATGGTAATTCCTGATATAGCTGATCGATAAAATTCTTTCCGTTGCCAAAGCGCTGCGCCGTTTCCATATCAAAAAGAATATAGCGTCGCAGCTGTTCACGGCAGGAGGCATCGCCGAAAGCGATCTCCTCCTTCATACGTGCATACCGATTCACAACATGGAGCTGAAGGAGATCTGTGAACAGTGCCTCCTTGCTGCTGTAATACTCATAAATGGTGCCCTTTCCGATTTCAGCGGCATTGGCGATGTCTATCATTTTCGTGTTCAGGTATCCGTTCTCCACAAAGAGTCCTAATGCAGTGTCCAATATCAGCTTTCGCTTTCCGCTTGGTGGATTTTCCGGATATTGTATGCTATTCATGATGGATTTTCTCCTTTCTCCACAGCTCTTCGAGAATCTCGATTTCCTTTGCTCTGGTCGCCTTACGCAACAGTCTGCGTTGCTTTGCATCATCCATAATGGCATAGAGCACCGGAACTAATATCAAAGTCACGGCAGTGGCCCCCAAGAGTCCCCCGATGATGGATACTCCTAAAGGAGACATAATTTCTCCGCCGTCACCGAAACCTAGGGACAATGGAACCATACCGACTACAGTAGTAATGGTAGTCATCAGTATGGGACGCAGCCGGTATATACCTGCTGCGATTAAGGCCTCCTCAAGAGGCAAACTGTCTTTCTTCAGTTTAATAAATTCAATGAGCAGTATGGAGTTGTTGACCACGATACCAACAAGCATGATCAAGCCTAAGAAAGAGGTTATGGATAAAGTCTTTCCCGTCAGGAACAGGGCAAGGAAAGTCCCGGATACAGCAAAGGGAATGGCGATCATGATGATAAAGGGTTGAGTGAGGGATTCAAACTGGGAGGCCAGAACCATGTAGACCAGCAGAATCGCCACAAGGAGAGCTAGGATCAAATCTCCGAAAGCATCTACCATCTGTTCGTACAGGCCACCGTCTTCGTAGGAATACCCTTCAGGGAATGTATAGCTGTCCAGAAGAGAGAAGACGCTATCAGAGACCTCGGCCAGATCATTATCGCCTACGGATACGTTAATAGTGACATATCGCTCTTGATTGGACCGATCGATACGGGAAGGAGAATTTCCAAACTCCAACTCGGCGATCTGCCCCACGGGGACGGAAGCTCCCGAGGCGGTAGGAATCAGGATTTGCTGCATGTTGTCAATTGATGCACCATAGGCATCCGTCAAAGAAAGATTAACCTCAATCTCTTTACCGTCTATTTTCAAATTCGTTGATGAGGTTCCGGAAAGTGAGCTGTCAAGGGCGTTAGCCAGCTGGTAAGCAGTTATTCCATAAAAAGCCGCTGTGCTCCTGCTAAGCTTAACCCTTACTTCAGGACTGCCTTCTTGAATACTGGTACTGGTTTCGGTTACACCGGGCACTGAGCGGAATCTTTCCGCCAGATCATCACCAACAGAACGCAGGACACCCAACTCCGGACCTTTCACCGTTATGGAGAGATCGCTACCTCCCATCATGGAAGTAATGGAGGAGCTTTCAATAACAGAGATTTCAGCCCCGGATAAAGTCTTGAATTCCAGCTGAACATCTTCGATAATCTCCCAAATGGAGCGATTTCGATCTTGTCTTGGAATAAGAATGACATTGACTGTTGACCCCTGGGAACTGAAGAATGCAGATGTCTGACCGATATCCACGTTACAGTGCTTAAGTTCGGGAATTGCCAATACATAGCTTTCAATCTGACTGAGAACCTTATCCTTCTCTTCTAAAGTAGTTCCATAAGGAGTATTGACATTGATTGAAAAAGCAGCTTCATCCGATGCTGTCATAAACTCCATCCCAACAAGGCCAACGAGAACGCCGGACAGGATAAAGATAATGAGGCAAATCACAATGGTCTTTTTACGATGTCTCAATGCACTTCGTATGGCTCCGCTGTAATAATCCGTCAGCCAACTGATGAATCGGCTAAAATAAGGGATCAGGCGATAATTGTAATGGTGCTTGCCAATTCGAAGATAATCTGTTGAAGCTTTCCGGTCAAGAAGCTTTGAACTCAACATGGGGACTACGGTTATTGCCACCACTAAGGATACCGCCAAAGCTATGATAAAGGTCCAGCAAAAATCAGCAAAGAGTAGGGACGCGATGCCATCGCTTAGGGCTATGGGCAAATACACCACGACGCTGGTAAGAGTGGAGGCGGAGATGGCCAATGCGATTTGTCGACTGCCAATAAGGGCGGCCTCTTTCGTGGAACTTACATCCTCATGCTGGCTTACACGAAAGATGTTTTCTAAAGCTACAATGGAGTTATCCACCAGCATACCCACCGCCAAAGTCAGTGCAGTCAGTGTAACCAAATTCAGTGTCATGCCTGTCAAATTCATCAGCGCGAAGGTGGCAAAAAACGAGGTGGGAATCGAGATGCCGATTATCATGGTGGCACTCATGTTTCGAAGGAACAAAAATATGACCATAATCGCCAGTACGGCACCCAGAAGGGCTGATTGGCCCACAGAATAGATGGAGCTTTTGATGTAATCAGCCTGATCCATACCTACTGTAAACGTCAGCTCCGGAAAGTCTGCCCTGAGTTCTTCTAAGGTTTTTTGTATGCCGTTTGAGACCTCAACCGTGTTAGCGGTGGATTGCTTGGTGACAGAAAGTCCGATGGAGGTGATTCCATCAAGCCGGCTGATGGACGTCTGTTCCTGATAGCCCTGCTCTATGGAAGCGATGTCTGATAAATGGATTATGCTTCGGTCCATAAGAGTGACAGGTAGCTGACGAATCTCTTCCACAGAGGTGAATTCTCCTAAGGTTCTTACAATGACCTTTGAAGAGCCTTTCAAAACCTCGCCGCTGGGCATGTTAATGTTTTCAGCGGCCAAAATCTGGCTGATGGCAGATAAAGTCAATCCATATCCCGTCAGCCTTTCCTGATCAAATTCAATTGCGACCTCTTCCGTTATGCCGCCGAAATTATCAACGGAGGCAACTCCTTCCGAACGTTCTAAGTAGGAAACAATGTTGTCCTCTACCTCACGGCTCAACTCAGCCAGATGCTTATCAGCAGATACATAGACCTGGGCCACAGGGGCAAAGTCCATGCTCATTTTTAGAACCATAGGATCCGTTGCGCCGGAAGGCAGGAAGCTTTCCACCATGGAAATTTTCTCGCGCATATCCAATGCTGCGAAATCCATATCCGTTTTCATGGTAAATTGGACCATGACAATGGATGTGCCTTCTGTCGTCATCGACGTTATACCGTCCATATTTTCCACGGAAGCCAAAGCCTGCTCAAGGGGTTTGGTAACCATGGTTTCAACCTCTTCAGGACCGGCATTGGGATATTGAACGATTACAATTGCTGCCGGGAACTCAATATCAGGCAGAAGATCCATAGGAATGCCCATGAGGGACACTGCCCCGACTAAAATAATAATCAGAACCATCATCGCAGTCGTTACAGGCCGATTGATCGAAATCTTAGAAACGTCCATGAAAGCCTCCTGTTACTCTGTGATGTTGACGGCTTCGCCGTCCACAATATACTGCTGACCGGAAATTACTATAATATCTCCTACTTTCAGACCGGAGGTAACCTCTGCTGTGATTCCGTTGTCCAGGCCTGTTTCCACTGTAGTAATGGTAGGAATATTACCGTCAAGGACAACGACCTTAGACTCGCCGGATTTGATAAAAACGGCATCGGAAGGGACGCAGATAACCCCTTCTTTCATATCGGATACAATCTGTACTTCTGCAAACATGCCGGCTTTAATTGCTCCGGAGCTGTCATCTACGGATATGGTCACCGGATAGGTAAGCGTCCCCAGCGCAGGGGCAGGGGAGATGGCTGTTACCGTGCCGGGATAGGGGTCTTTGGAAAGAGTTTTAATGAAGATATCGACTTTATCACCGGGGTTCACTTTATTGATCAAGTATTCCGAAAGACTGGTATTGATCTCTAATTTACTCACATCTGCAACGGTGATTGCTGGAGCAGCCTGGGATGCCAGACTCCCGGCGGAGACATTCACAGAGGTAATATAGCCGTCAATGGGTGAAGTGACGGTGGAGTAGCTCAGAGCTTCTGCTGCCGCATTGAGATTCTGTTTCGCCACGTTGAATTGGGTTTCGATGCCCTGATACTGCTGAAGAGAGATAGCCCCTTCCTTATAGAGCACTCCCATTCGCTCATAATCGGTTTTGGCACTGTCGTAGGCCAGCTTGGCGGTGTTGTAGGTGGTTGCCATCTGAACCTTATCCATTTCAAATAGCAAATCTCCCTTTTTCACATAGTCTCCCAAACTCACAGCCACAAGAGTGACTTCTCCGGCTGCCATGGGTACTACGGCAGCGGAATCTAATGGGTCGATGCGGCCGGTAAGGGGAGAGGTTGCGTAAATGGAACCCTCTTCAACCACGGCGGTGATTACGCTGACCGGTACTTTTTCCGATATCACAGGCGGCTTCATGGATTCTGCGATTCGATAGATGCCTAGAGCGGCAACGACGACGATAACTACAATCAACAAGATTCTTTTACTCACTTTTGATCTTGGTTTGTTCTCCAATTTAATATCCTCCCAATGGCCTATAATTATAGCCGACCCGTGGGTCGGTAATGTACTATAAACATATTACGTTGGAAGAAAGAGGATGTCAAATTTTATTTTCAACCACAGGGACAGACCCCGTGGTTGACTTTGCCCCCACGGGGTCTGTCCCTGTGGTTGGTTTTACAACGTACTTGTTTCTTATTCACCGATTCGATATAATACAAGTCATTAGATGTAGAAGAGCAGAGGAAAATTCATGGCAAAACTTAAGAAAGCACAGATTCCAGAATTAATTGAAATGATGGGAAAGCTCTATCCGGAAGCGGAATGCGCGTTGGTACACGAGGATCGATTTCAGCTTTTAGTTGCGGTAGTACTCTCTGCCCAGACTACGGATAAAAGTGTAAATCAGATAACTCCTTTACTATTCGAGAGGTATCCGAATGCAGCTGCTCTGGCCGATGCTGAGATCAGTGACCTGGAAGAGATTCTCAAGCGGATCGGCATGTATCATACCAAGGCGAAGAATATCCTAGCCTTGTCAAAGATGCTTATGAATAAGCATGATGGTCAAGTGCCCGGGGATTACGACCTGCTGACGGAACTGCCGGGAGTTGGGCGAAAGACGGCCAACGTGGTTTTATCCGTGGGATTCGGAGAGCCGAGGATTGCCGTAGACACCCATGTGTTCCGTCTGGCTAACCGCATAGGGCTTACATCTGAGAAGAATGTGCTCAATACCGAACTCTCTTTGATGAAAGTAATTCCCAAGGAACGCTGGATTATGATGCATCACGCTTTAATATGGCACGGAAGACAGGTATGTATCGCTAGGAAACCAAAATGCGATCAATGCGCTATCCATACCATATGCCGCAAAAACAACGTCGAGGAAAAAGCATGAGGAGTATAGTAGTAAGGAATCTGATTTTAGGGCAGGGGTTACCAAAGATCTGCATCCCTATTATGGGGAGAGACCTTAACCAACTACTTGAAGCCGCTCTTTTTGCACTGGACCAGGGTGCAGATATATATGAATGGCGTGCCGATTCCTTTGAGGAGGTAGCGGATGAGGGAAAGATTCTGAGAGGTCTAATAGGTTTGAAGGGCCTTATAAAGGAAAGTCCTTTAATATTCACTCTGCGAAGTGAAAAAGAAGGAGGAATGCGGACGCTGTCCGACTCAGCATACGAAAGCGTAAATGATGCAGTTATACAATCGGGCCTGGTAGATATTATAGATGTGGAGCTGAGCAGGGGAGCAGAGATGATCAGCAAGCTCATCTTCGCCGCACATGAGAAGGGTGTACTTGTACTTCTGTCCAGTCACAACTTCGAAGAGACGCCGCCGAAAGAAGATATCCTATCCATCCTCCAGAGAATGCAGGCGCTTGACGGCGACATTTCAAAGCTTGCTGTCATGGCCAATTCCGAAACAGATCTGCTTATACTACTAGACGCTGCTCTCGCTATGAAAGAGGAATATGGGGATCGCCCCTTTGTAACAGTGGCGATGGGTCAGAAGGGAATACTGAGCCGGGTTGCAGGAGGTATTTTCGGATCCGCGCTGACTTATGCCAGAGGAGCAGAATCCTCTGCCCCGGGACAGCTTACTGCATCTCAAGTACGAGACATAATACAACTGTTGCACCAGTAGGGCTTTTATGCCCGGAGAAACGAATAACAAAGGAGAAAAACAATGAAAAAAATCATCAGTACTGAAAATGCCCCTAAAGCAGTAGGCGCTTACTCTCAAGGCGTCAGCCTATCCGGACTCGTCTTTACCTCCGGACAGCTTCCCATAGATCCTGCCACGGGAGAACTCAACACCGGAGACATTGCTTCTCAGGCTGAGCAGGCCATGAAAAACGTGAAGGCCGTTGTAGAGCAGGCAGGGCTCACAATGGATGATGTCTTGAAGGTGACCATCCTGCTGGCGGATATCGCGGACTTTGCAGCGGTCAATCAAGTATATGAAAGCTATTTCACGGGTAACTACCCCGCAAGATCCTGCTTTGCGGTAAAAGATATCCCTAAGGGAGCAGGGATCGAAATCGAAGCTATCGCAGGCAGTAGCTGCTGTTAAAGAAAATGCTGCGGTTAAGCACCGCAGCATTTTTTATATTTCTGACCGCTCCCACAGGGGCAGGGGTCGTTACGACCCGGCGTCTTTTCCTTAACAATGGTTTTGGATTTCTTGTATGCCTTTGCGATTTCCTGACGCTTTTCATCTGTTAAAATGGAATCCCATTGCGTCAGTGTGTAAAGATAATCTGCGTTTGCTTTTAGCATATTGAAGTATAGCAGTTCAAAATCAATGTCGAGGGAGATACTGTCGTCCTGGGAAAGATCATCCAGCTCCAGCTGAGTTCGCAGGCTGGTGCTGATTCCATCCAGAAATCCCATAAAGATAACGGTGTCCACCTGATATTTTTCTGCCAACTCTTTGATGCTACCTTGAACAACAGGATCTTTCGCTTCTAAAATAGCGGAATATATGCCGGTTTCACCGGAACTGTACTTGTCCCAGAAAGCATCAAAAGTTTCATCGGTCTGGTTTTCAAGCTGATCTTTCCATTGTTTCAGTAGGCTCATTTCTTTGCTCCCCCTGCAACCTTCAGATCGTAAGCAGAATCCTTTGCAATGGCCGTTCCGATTTCAATGACATCACCCATAACCGCACTGCCGGTCGGTAGGGGGCCTGCGCCTTTTCCGTAGAACATCAGCTCATCCACCGCATTTCCTTTAACAAAGATGGCGTTAAATTCATTGTTGACGCCTGCCAGAGGATGGGACAGTGGAATAAGGGTAGGTCGCACGCTGTAAGTGAGGTTCCCGTTTTCTTTTTTGGCTGTGGCAATAAGCTTAATCTTGCTACCTGATTTTGCGGCTCTCTTGATGTCGTCCTTGGTAACCTTGGTGATTCCTTCTGTGGGTATGGCCTCCGGAGGAACCCGAACGCCAAAGGCTAGGGAAATGAGAATGGAAAGCTTATTGGCAACGTCGTGGCCTTCTACATCAGCGGTGGGATCCGCTTCTGCAAAGCCCTTTTCTTGAGCCACTTTCAGCACATCGTCATATTCAAGCCCGAAGTCGGTCATCTGGGAGAGAATGTAGTTGGTGGTGCCATTTAAGATTCCCAATACCTCAATAAAAGAATTGGCGCCAAGTACGGTTGTCAGAGCGTTGAGGATGGGAATCCCTCCACCTACGCTGGCTTCGTAGCGGAACATGACCTTATTCTTTTCCGCAGCTTCCCGAAGGGCGTCATAATTGGCTGCAACCGCTGCCTTGTTGGCTGTGACTACATGCTTTCCGTTGTTCATGGCGGCCAGCATAAGATCGGTGGCCGGTTGAACACCTCCCAACAGCTCAATGACTACGTCAATATCGGGACTTAAAAACAAATCGTCAGGATTCTGTGTGAATTTGTCCATAGGTACAACTATGTCCCTCTTCCTGTCCACATCCTTTTCAAGAATCTTTGTTATCTCAAAATCGATTCCTGTATTTGCTTTGATGAGGTCTCGATTCATTTCTAAGGTCGTGTAAGTACCCGTGCCAATATTGCCTAAACCCATGAGACCAACTCTTACTAAATTCTTTGCCATCTATACTACCTCCTTTAACTATAATTATGGTATTATATAATATTATTTCAATTAAGTCTCCATCTATTTTGAAATACTGTTAAAAACCTCAATAAGGTTGCAATTTAAAGGCAAAAAGCAGAAAACGGACATAAAGGAGAATGGAAAAGACAAAATGCAAAGAGCAGGACATAAACTAAGTATCGTGTTGGTGGAACCTGAAATTCCACCAAATACAGGGAATATTGCAAGGACATGCGCAGCTACGGGAACAGACCTGCACCTCATAAAACCATTGGGATTCTCTGTCGATGATGCGCATGTTAAGAGAGCGGGACTGGATTATTGGGAATTTGTCAACCTTAGAGTTCATGAAAGCTTGGGTGCATTCCTGGAGGAATTTAAGGGCAAGCCCATGTACCTGGCGACCACGAAAGGAATGAATGCCTACACGGACGTAAAATATGAGAGTGACGCTATGTTGATATTTGGAAAGGAAACTGCCGGATTGCCCAAGGGTTTTATTGATGAAAACAAAGATAGGTCCATCCGTATTCCCATGAGCGATGATGTGAGGCTGCGATCGCTGAACTTATCCAATTCGGCCGCCATCGTCGTATACGAAGCACTTCGTCAGTTGGGATTTCCGACATTGGTCTAATAGACGGCGCAGGACGAAAAGAAAGGAAGTTAATCGGTTATGTTTATAACAGTCTTTCTGTTACTGGGAGGAGCCGGACTTCTCCTGTACGGAATAGAGATCATGAAGGATTCCCTTGAATGGGTATCGGAGGGCAGGAGCCAGAGACTGATAGAGGCCTCCGGTTCCAGCACAATAAAAAACATCCTTGCGGGTATTGTGGTTACCGGAATCAACCAGAAGAGTAGCGCCACCACCATCATGGTTGTGGGGATGGTGAATGCAGGCATGGTTTCGCTGACTCAGGCGGCAGCCGTGATCATGGGAGCCAATATCGGCACTACCATTACCGCCCAGCTTTTAGCCTTTCGATTGGAATACTTTGCCCCCTCCATTGTCGGTGTTGCCGCGGTTTTTTGGAAATATGCCAAAACCAAACGGATTCAATACACGGCAGAGATTTTTATCGGCTTTGGCATTCTGTTTATCGGCATGGTCTTTTTGGAGCAGGGCTTGATCTCTTTTGATGTGGATGCTGCCCAGGAATACTTGGCCGCTTTTTCCCGCCCCTACAGTATGGAATACCTAGTTCTGATTGTAATAGGCTTTGTTGCCACAACAGCTGTTCGCAGCAGCAGTCTGCTCACCGGTGTTATGATTGCCATGTCTGCTCAAAGCCTGCTTACAATAGAAATGGGCATTCCGCTGATACTAGGTATTAATGTAGGAAAATGTATGACTGCCATCATCGACAGCCGGTCAGCGGGAAGGACAGCTAAAAGAGCTGCTGTCATCCACCTTTTATTTAACACAATCGGTGCAATTTTGGTTGCAGTTTTTTTCCAGACTCTATTTGCCGATCTAACGCGATTTCTTGCAGTGGAAGACGTACCGAGGCAGATTGCCAATGCACATACGATTTTCAATCTGGGAACTGCTTTACTTTGTGCGCCACTAGTGAACCTTTTGGTGATAGCCTCCGATAAGCTGGTACCTGTGAAGAAAGATCAAGAGCA
>JBAYOC010000012.1:0-11504 GCA_041678465.1 Anaerovoracaceae bacterium
ACACAAAAGAGCCTGCGGTTGAAGATGACCACAGGCTCCGATAGCCGAAAAAAGGCGCACGAAACTACGGTGGGAGCATCTTCGTTCCAAACACAGCCGTCATTGCTGCGTTCCGAACTCTTATGCATCCCTCCGTCCTTATAGCGCTATTCGGACTAAGAGATTGATTGATGTAAGGGAAACTGATTTTTTACGTTCGCAAATTTCTCTTTGTGTTCACAAGATGAAAATTTGCAAAAAGTGTAGAAATTGCGTTATGGGCGTGATATAATATCTATGTACACTCTGCCCTCAGCAAAATATCGGTGTCAGGGTTTGACTACGATTTCCTACCAGCCGCCTTACACACACCAGTTTAGCAAAGTCGCTTCTTGGAAAAGCGGACTGGACGGACGCTCTCGGACGCTCTCGGACAGAGGTAAATATTTAGACAGGAGGCAAATAGCGCATGACGTTTTCCGAATATGCTTCAGATCTTTCGCCGTTCATTTCGTTCGGCAAATCTGAGTATGAATACTTCACAGAACTTGTCGGCAACTTCGTACAAGATGCTGCTATGGACTCCTGCAAACTGTTGAAGCGAAAGCCTGACACAAAATACCGCTACATAAAAGGCGACCGCACGATTCAGCCCAAGGATGCACAGTACCTTTACGACCATCGTGACAAAAGCAAATTCTCGAATTGGATATGGGAAAGAATGGACGAGTCCGACTCCTACGATAATGTAGTAGCATGGTTGGATAGCCTTAACATCGCCAGCGATGATCCTTCAACCACCTGTGCTGATTTATTTGAGAGCATAATCTTGGACATCATCAACTCTGCTCCTACCGCCCAGGCAACACAGGAAGCAGCGATTGATTTAAAGCTGATTGATGACATCCAGAAAAAAATAAAGTCGCTCCCACGACCGACAAATGTGCCGGTTCCGAAGGTAGCGACTAAGGATGAACAGATATATATTGATGAACTATGTCTGGCATACGGCGATGCCGAGGGAATGGACTCTTTTTCTGTGGATGACCTCTCATCATTTCCTGATTACTCGGACGACTTGGAAGACCGCCGTATTGATTTCTATGCTGCGGATACAATTCGGCGTGGTGTACTGGAGCTTAAGGGAAGTAGTCTGACAGGGCAATTTGATGTACTGAAGGATGAAACCTTTAACGGCGTAAAGGACACAGCAAAGCGAACGCATACAAACGGCTATGAACGGATGCTTGCTGTTATGGAACAAGCAGTTATCGCTCCGGTCACAAACTACATACTCAGCGCCTCACCTTATTGGATAAGTGGAAAAATAAAAAAAGGTGTATGTCACCATCTCGTAAATGATGGAAAACTGACATGGATAAGGAGAAGAAAGAAGCAATGAATGAATCAGCCATCGGCTCTACCTTTGAAATATCTCTCCGTATCCTTTTGATGCTTAAAGAACTCTCGCCTGCGAAATTAGACGAACAGCAAATAGGAGCGATTGATTTTATTGCTGTTTATGCCGCGGATTTTGGATTACTGGATGAGAATCTTCACGGATATAGCAACTACAGATATAGCGAGTTTCCCGCAAGAAAGCATATAGTTTCTTCGGCTTTGAAAAATCTCGTGTTGGATGGGTATGTTCGGCTATATCCCACTTCGAGTGGATATAGGTATTCACTCTTGGAAGCAGGTAAAACGGTATGCACTAAACTTACAAGTGGGTATGCCAAGGAATATATTCTCGCAGTTCATTCCGTGGTCGATAGGTTTGATAAAGCAAATGCGACTGCCATGTTGAAAGAAATCAATAGGCTCACTATTCAATCATTACAGGAGGTCGGACATGAATAGGTTCTATATTGATAAACTTACTGTGTCCGGCGGCGGACACAAAACAACAGTAATTGACTTTAAGCCGGGTTTGAATTTTATTCTTGGTCCCTCCAATACCGGGAAGAGCCTTGTGATGGACTGCCTGGATTATGCATTTGGCTTTACTCCCAAGAAGAATCGTCCTTCTAAAATCGTTGACAACAACTATGGATACGAGAGGATTGCCATACACTTGATAACAGGTAATGGAACAGTCATTCTCGAACGTAAAATCGGCGATACTAAAATTGCTGTCAGCGGTACTGATCCAACCGTGGATCATGGCACTTATAGTGTAGGTCATAAAGCCAAAAAGAACATTAATGCCGTGTATCTTCATCTGCTCGGAATTGATGAGGTTCATTCTGTTCGTTCAGCTGAAAAGGGAGCAAAAACACAGGACTTGACTTGGAGAAGTATGCTTCATCTCTTCTTTATCCGGCAAGCAGATGTTGCAAGGGAAAGCTCTGCATTACTGGCACCAGGGAGCGTGGGACATACGGCATCTGCTGCTGTCCTGTTATATCTTCTAACAGGACAAGACGCAAACGATCTCGCTGCAGATGAAGACCCCAAAATAAGCGAGGCAAAGAAGAAAGCCCTCATCGGCTATATTCAGGAAAAGGTCGATGAATTTACAAGAAGGCGTGAAACATTGGAAGAAACACTCTCGTCCTCCAATATTACAGACCCTCGCTTAAGTGTTGAGCAGGTTAAAAAGGAAATCTCAGAACTGCAAGCGCAAGTAGATGCCGCCGCCAGAGAAAGCCAGCAACTAATGTCGCAGATTTATGAGTGGAACGGTAAACTTTCCGAATCCAGAACAGTCGGACATAATTTTGCTGTTCTCAGGCAGCAATACCAATCTGATATAAGGCGGATTGGCTTCATTGTTGACGGTGCATCAACCGTCTCGCCAGTTCGCAAAAAAGTCAAATGTCCTATCTGCGGAGAAGAAACCGAGCGTGTACAGGATACCTCGTTTATTGACGCATCTGCTGCGGAACTCGAAAAAATCAAAAATCATCTTGCAGAGCTAAGTGATGCACAGCGCAGCGTAGAACATCAACAGGAAACTATTATTGCTACGATTCGTACATTGGAAGAAAAGAAAACGGCTATTGACACTTTGATTTCCGAGCAACTACTCCCCAGATTATCTGTGTTTGAAGAGGAATTGGAACAGCAGCTCCGTCTGGTACGGCTCACGAGCGAATTAGATATAGTACGGCAAAATGAGACGCAGTACAGAAGTGAACTGTTCAATAAGGAGACAGAAGAAACATCGGAACCCTCCAAGCACAACATTTTTGAAGATTACGATTATGATATCATCCACGGTTTTGAAGAAAAATTGAGAGAAATCCTGCAGGCCTCCAAAATCGGAGGTGCCGCTTCTGCTCGGCTCAATATGGAAAACTTTGATATTGAAATTAGCGGCTTAAAAAAATCCGTTTCAATGGGCGGAGGTTTCTGTGGAATACTCAACACAATCACCACACTTGCAATGAGCGGATACCTCATTGATCTTGACAGAAACGCGCCCGGCTTCTATGCCGTGGATTCTTCACTGACTCAATTATCTGAAGCTGAGCATAAAGAACAAAGTGATACGATTAAGCAAAATTTCATTGAGTATCTTATCTCTCACGCTCATGAACGCCAAGTGATTATCGTGGAGCAAACAAAGCGTATGCCGTTTGTCCCTGATGAGAGCGATGAGGACGGTGTTCATGTAATTAAGTTCACCAGAAACAAAGAAGAAGGACAATATGGTTTTTTGAATGATGTTTATAACCCGGAGGATCAGTAATCCCCAATTATCTACACGCAAAAGCAGGAGGCAAAATATGCGTATAAGTTACAATAAGTTATGGAAAATGCTGATAGATAAGAACATGAACAAACACGACCTTGCAGAGAAAAGTGGTGTCAGTTCAGCTTCTATTGCCAAACTTAGTAAAGGTGCGAACATCACCACAGATGTACTTCTGAAAATCTGTGAGTCCCTCGACTGCACCTTGGAGGACATTATGGAGACGGTAAAAGACTGACGAGGAGGTGATATCGTGCCGAATGTGGTTACACTCGATATGAATACCCCATCCGTTCAGTATCTGTGCAGTAAGGATAAACGTCTGGCAAAGGTCATAAGCATGGTTGGTCCCATCAGCCATGTTCCCCATGAAGAAGATATATACTCTTTTCTTATTCATGAAATCATTGAACAGATGTTATCCGTAAAAGCAGGGCAGAAAATTTACGGCCGTTTAGAAGACCTATGCGATGGAGCGATCACGCCGGAACGAATAGCCGCACTAAGCGATGATGAGATTCGCAGAACTGGAACATCTTCTTCAAAGGTTAGATGTATACGCAGCGTTACTGACGCGGTACTATGTGGAGATTTGGATTTCGATAAAATGGATACGTTTTCTGATGAAGAGGTTATACGCTCTCTCACCAAACTTCATGGTATAGGAAATTGGACTGCAAAAATGTTTTTAATATTTGTCTTAAACCGACCAGATATTCTTCCCGTTGAGGATGGCGCATTTTTACAAACATATCGTTGGGTATATAAGACGGATGATTGTAGCGAGAAAGCTGTTAGCAAAAAATGTCGAAAGTGGAAGCCTTACTCATCCATTGCTTCCCGCTTTTTCTATCGAGCATTGGATGCCGGATTAACAAAAAAAGAATTTCACTTGTTCAAATAGGAGGTTACTCATATATGGCTACAAAAGGAAATAAGAAAACTAATTATGAGGCTAACGAAGCCTTTCTACAATATGAAGAGGAAATCGTAACTCATCCTGCATATGCGGGTATGCCGGATCTACGCCATGATGATGGCACCATTCAATGGGAAGCACCATCAAACAGAGGCTCTGGTGTTTTTCAGTTTTCACATGATAAACGATATCAATGGTGGGTAGAAAAAGCCAAAGAAATCGGCATCAGCACCGATGAAGATAAATGGATCAGTAAGGTTGCAAAAACCATCCATCCAACAAAACAGCACCCGTGCAAAGTCTGCGGACGTGTCATGGACATCCGTTATTGCTATCTGTCATCCAATTTTATGAAAAGGGTACAAAAACTATCCTTTTATGACGGTTCCGTAGAGATGGAAGAAACTACTCACATTTTAGATTTTGTTACATCATTCGTTGATACATATGGCGATGTCGCGTATGATTCCTTGCCAGTATTGCTAAAATGCACTCAGGCTAAAGAGATTCCGAACTTACCGCACGATCTGTCTTCATGGACATCCTGGATAGAACAAAGCTATATACCCAAAGAGCCAAGTATGCTTAGTCCAGGTGCGATGTCCAATGCTCCTGATCGGCTTGACGGTTTCCATACATTTAACCGTTGCTGCCGTTCTACCGCAGACAAAGGCCGCTCAAAGGAAAACCTCGCATCATATTCAACCGATAGGAGAGCTTTTGAAAACTGGAGTGACGGCAACTGGATCACAGCCAATAAACTGATGGGCTTTATAAACTCTAATCCCAACATGAAAAAGGAGCATTGCGCCAACGAAGAAAACGGAGGACACCATCCTCGTCCATGTAGTGCAGATCATATCGGTCCGATATCACTTGGCTTCTGTCATAGACCAGAGTTTCAGTTCCTTTGCAAGCCATGTAACAGTGCAAAGAATAACAGGATGTATTATACGGATGTTCTCCATCTGATTGAGGTTGAAAAAGACGGTGAAACTGTTGCAACATGGTATGCAGACCCGATTTGGCAAAAGTGCAAAGGTAAGGTAACCGACAAGGAATCCGCCCTAAGACTCAGCCGTGTAATGCGTGATAATCGCAATGTTGCTATGATGCTTTTGGCTGATTTTATCGATAGAGATGAATTCCTTTTTCTCTTTACGCTCCTCAATTTGGAGTATGCCGACTATGACTATGACATCATTCCTGGAACGACAAAAATCAATCACCAGATTGTAACTGTAGATTTTTCGCGGAAAGCAAGCACCTTGAGATATGTCAATATTCAGAAAACGAGAAAGATTCGAGTCGCTTTTTCTTCGCTTTCCGAGTATGCAAAGAAGGAAAACCGCAATGGATACACATACACCAATGCAAGGATTGAGGCTCTGAAAAAGCAAGCGTTCATCATTCTGTCTAATATCAGCAGCAACATGAAAAAGTTAAATGCATCTCTTATTGCTGCTCTTTCCGATGAAGAACGCATCGATGCAGAAATCGAAGCATTTTTATCTGCTGTAGATTATACCGCACTTAAGCGCACGCGAGAATTTATTGATGTAAAAGAGTTGCTAAAACAGATTATGGAATTAGTCGCTCAAGAACTATCCTCTAATTGGGACGATCCTCGTTATTCAAGAGAAACTGCTGACGAATAAAAAAACAGCCGACCATCTGTTAATCCGTAGGTGGTCGGCTTTTTTTATTAGAGGTAACTGTCGAGGTATTCGCCCGCAGTTATTTCTCCGCGCATAAATTTTTGATAAAGATTTGCAGCAGGAAAACGATAATTATATCGACTTCCATCTTCTCCCGGTTGAAGCGGCGGCAAATCGCCAATTGCATCCTCGACCCCTATAACAGATGGGAGAAGCGATAATTGTCCATCCTTTGGAACACACGATATTTCCTTCATGCTAAAGCCTTGAACAAGGTCAGCATCCCCGCCAATGATTATTACACGATCTCTACGCTGCGGAACTCCGAAGTTGGCTGCGCTAACCTGGTTTACTTTGATTTCTTCGACACATTCTTTCAACTCGGTCTTTATCATCTCAAAGAATTGTCCCTTATCCAAATTGAGAATTCCACGAACATTCTCAAAAACAAAGCCGTCCGGTCTGATTGCCTTGACTATGCTGGCATAGGACTTAAATAACCAGTTACGCATATCTTCAGCACCTCGCCGCGTATTCGCGGTCGAGAATCCCTTACAAGGCGGTCCCCCAAGAACAAATAGCGGAAGATTTGGATTTGCTTTCTTTGCAGCTACTGCGGCATCCACAATCGCATCATGAACTTCTTGACTATTAATATCGCCGACAATTGCTTCTCCGCCAAGATTTCGCTTGTGTGTTTCTACTGCGTAGTTGTCGATATCATTCCCAATTATCAGAGTCCAACCGGCCCATATGAAGCCCAATGCAAGACCTCCCGCACCACAGAAAAGATCAACAAACTGCCCTTTGAAAGGGATGTTCTTGGCAATCTGATAGGCAAGCAGTGGTGGTACGGCATTACCTATCTGATTATTTATCGCCCCAAGTGATCCGATGAACTCAAACGAATCTGGGAAACTCTGAAAACGTGCCGCCTCTCTCTGCGATATAGTTCTGTCTTGATCATAATGCATATGGCATCCATTACCCGGACGATTGAAATAGGTATTGATTGTATACGCAGGCATATCAGGACGAAGCCTGCCGTAATATGTGGAGCGGCTTCCTTTCCCTGCTTTGTAGCTTTCCCTTATTTGCGCAAGCCTTTGTGACGGCACGCTCTCCGGGATATTCTTCCAATTACCCCCTGGCGGAACACACTTTATTACTTGCATATCCAATTCACTCAACGAAGAAGCATAGTGATTGAAAATCATGGTTTTCTTTTCTCCATCCTGACTTTTTTCTCGATACTGCCGAACAATGTTTGTTCGTTTTTCCTGCCCCAGCTTGAACGAATCTACAATGATTTCATATTCATCTGCTGAGAGGTTGTATAGATGCGCAACTGCTAATTCGATAGCGTCTTCAACATCTTGACCTGCCAATTGCTTATCCACTAATTCTATAATGTCCATATCTACAGACGGTTGAGGAACACGAATCTGCTTCACGATTCCTGCTGACACGTGATTGGATACCAACATACTTCTCGCTTGATACTCAAATATCATTGAATTCATGATTGCAAGCAGCATTTTGAGGCTTAAAAGTGCGGTTTCATCTCCATAGACCACGCCGAGAGAATTACCGCAGATAAACCCCGGTGGCAACAATGTAGCTTTAATTCGCCTAACTTGAGAGTCGCGTGACACATCGCGCCATACGACCTTGCTCATGAATGAACTCGGCGGAGGAATTACCATTTCCTCATTTAAGAATAACTGATCGCTCGTAAAAGAATACCTGTCTACCATATAGCCTTTTGCAAATTCAATTTTACCAGCAGGTAACAGTTTTTCTTTTACTCTTGTTTCGTCCAATTCGCGTGTAAAACTCAATCCTGTTGCATCACAGAATTCATCGGTCGAAGGCAGCTGTTCAAGATACATCATTATGGGGATAGCCTCAATTCCAGTTTTTAGCGGAATGCAAAATCCTGTCCGCCTGATGTATTCAAAAACAGCTTTTTCTATCTTTTTTTCTTTGTATGTATCCTTATCGCTATAAATCCTTACGCTAAGACTTTGATCGGTTTCTCCGCCCTTAACCACTATAGTGATGCTTGAGATATCGGCGCTGCCATAGAGCTTTAATTCAGCAGGATAATATGAAACATTTATTACCTTGTAATTTTCAAATATCCAACTTCTAAGTTTGCTTGAAACCTGGTCATTGAGCAAAGAGGCTGGAGAAACAATCCCACAGAAACCACTTGATTTTATTAATCTAAGGGCAACCTCGGTTCCACATCGTGCAAGATTTGTTCCCCATTTACCGAATTTTGAAGAAGGCTGCGAAATTGGAAACGCCTCCTTCATGTAAGAATCATACTGCTCTATTGCATTACGATACCCAACCATAGCTTCTTCGCCGTTACTCTTGCTAAAGAGTTTCTGCGGCTTCAAAAGGCTCCACGGAGGATTCGTTACGCAGATATCGTATTTGCTGCGAACAGCATAGTATTCTACAAATGCATCTGCTTGACGAGCATCAAGTTCATATTTCAGCCCAGCAGATTCACAAAACTGTGCTATATCGCTTTTTGCTTTATCTACAGCATTCGCATCTATGTCCCATATCGAGATGAACAAGTTCTTTGATGATAATTTCCCTGAATCCTGTAATTCCGAAAGCAAAGAAATAATCAGCCTTCCATCGCCGCAAAACGGATCAATAATACGCAGTTCTGAAGAAAAGGTGTCGCACACATAACGGTTGCTTAACAAACTCATCATGCTTCCCGCTATATCATAATCGGTATAGAATTTTCCGAGGAGTTTCTCGTCTTCAAAATCAGACTGCGTAAACTCATCAACGAACTGATAATAGTCTGAACTTATTTCATGTGGGGTTTTAATTGGCATTTCTCAATTCCTCCCAAGCATAGTTATTTCATCAGTCCATTGCACTTTTTCCGCTGGATACCCAATCGTCTAATTCCGAGCATTTGAATTTCCACTGTTTGCCTATTTTATGTGCAGGGATATCCTTACCCTTTCTGATCCAATCGCGGATGGTTCCAGGCTTAACGCCCAGGTACTCCGCCGCTTCATCTATGCTTATCCATTTGTCGTTTCCGATCTCTGCCATTTCAGCACCTCCGAACAAACAAAGTATATCAACTCTATCATATTATAGCAGATTTCGGCTCTGTTTTCAATAGGTTTTCTGTCATTTCCTGTTGTTTTTTATCATTTGCATGTGTTCTATACATCACTCTGAAAATCAGAAAAGTCAATCGGTTTCAGCGATAATTGTTACAGACGACAACCTGCACACCCTCATAACGAAGTGTTTTGTAAATCGTTACGGGACAAGGCTTTTCGTTATGTACGTATGCAAGCACGTCCAGTCTGCACACCCTGTGCCGCCGGATGAGAGGTGTCTACGCTGGCGGCAGGCAAAAAAATAAGCCCTCAGCACACCCCTCGGTGTGAGAAAGGCGGTAATTCCTATGTATTGAAAACGCCCTAACGAAAACGGGCAGAAATCCTTGTATCAATCACGCAACGGCTTCATCATATACCTTATTGATCTCATCTTTACCAATGAGTGCCAGACGCGTGAGGAGCTCAGACACCTCTTGCGGTGTGAAAAATTCACCGCCGCTTTTGCCGGCGCCGGAAGCGTACATCATCATGAGAAACTCGTAGGCATCTCCAAACGCGTCGATCGTATTGTTCTGATAATCCCCTAGATTCAACTCACCAATACTGTTCAAGAGTTTTACGAGCTTTTCGTTACGTATAGAAACCGAGCTTCCAAGCTTATTGCTATTGACATCAATATCGTCGAACAGGCCCTTAAGATCGTCCTCGCTTTCGGCTCCAAGCGCTGATCCCTCAATGTTCTTGAATACCGCCGCAAGCGTTTCATTCAGATTATGGTCGTCCTTAGCGTGCTTTTGGACGTTGTGAAAGAGTTCACTTGGCAGGATAAAAAAGCCCTTCGTACGCACCAGTTCATCGCGAATAGGTTCTGCCTCAGCATCGGATAACTTTGTATAGTCAAAATCGTCGCGCCCAAAATCATGCTCAACTTTATTGATATGTGCCGTAATATTTTCAGAGATATACCGGTAGAATAAAAATCCCAAGACATATTGCTTGAAATCCCAACCATCCACACTCCCTCTCAGGTCGTTTGCTATAGCCCAGATGGTTCGGTGAAGCTCAGCGCGTTCGCGCTCTTTGTGGTTGTTGCCCATATGAGATGTCTCCTCTGACTGAGATGAAATGCAATATCATCTCCAATAGATCAAATTTCTTTTTTTAATTGAATCCATTATAGGGGGTGAAGGGGGTGCACGCAATTTATTCTTAGCATGCGATGGGGAAAATTGTGGACCATACGTCCCTATTTGGAAGCTTAGGACAATCGCCATCGGAATTTCAGCTACAATCTACTTAATCACCATAAAAAGGTGACATTGGTCGAACATATCTGTTAGAATACGAAATGTTAATGAGTCGCCTACCCAAGAGGTAGGACGGCGAATTTTGTAGGAGGAAAACATGAAACAAACATGGATTAAGCTATTGGCACTGTCACTGGTTTTAGTGCTTGCCATTGGCGTGATCGCTGCTTGCGATAGCGGCGCGAAGAAAGAAGATCCCAAGAAAAAGGTCGCTCTCATCATGGAAGGCGCAGTGTCTGACATGAGCTGGAACGCAACTGCTTACGAAGGTCTGAAGAAGATTGAAGCGCTCGGCGCACAGATCGGCCACACGGAGAATACCCCTGTGTCCGACGCGGCAGAAGCCATTCGCACCTATGCTGACGACGGCTACGGTGTCATTTTTATGTCATCGAGCAGCTATCAGGATTTGGCACTTGAACTGGCCACAGAAAAATACCCTGACATCCAGTTCTTCCTGATCAACTCACAAGTCACAGGCGAGAATGTTCGTTCATTCGCGATCCAAGATGCTGAGCAAGGCTACCTTATGGGCGCGCTTGCGGCTCTCTTGACCCAGACAGGCACCGTTGGCTACATCGGCGGTTTGGAAATTGCCCCGATCCTTAACGGAGCCAAAGGCTTCGAGCAAGGCGCCAAATACGTCAACCCTGACATCAAGATCGTTTCCCAGAACACGGGCAGCATGGACGATGTCGGCGCGGCCAAAGAGCTGGGTAAAGCCTTTGTCGCACAGGGCGTAGACGTGCTCTGCCCTATGGCTAACCAGGCGTCACTCGGCGTTATGGAAGCTGCGGAAGAAACAGGCGTGATGGCCATCGGCTCCGGTCT
>JBAYOC010000013.1:0-10782 GCA_041678465.1 Anaerovoracaceae bacterium
CAACTTATTCAAATGATACCATTGATAACAAAAGGCGGTCCCGGTTTTCCGGGGCCGCCTTGTTCTATTCTAATGATGTTCTCCATCTGCGCTGGTTACGTGCACGGTGCCTCTTGGATGCTCCGGTGGTGCATAAATGGAGTACAGCTTGAGAGGAGTCCTTCCGGTATTAATTAAGTTGTGCCACTTGCCCGCGGGAATCAGTATCACATAATCGTCTTCGACTCTTCGACGGTAATACAAATCATCCCTACTGTCTCCCATCATTGCCATCCCTTCTCCCCGTTCCACGCGGATGAACTGATCCACGTCAGGATGCAGTTCCAGGCCGACTTCGCCTCCTACATCGATGCTCATCAAGGTAAGCTGCAAGTATTCCCCTGTCCACAAGGCGGTCCGAAAATTAGTGTTTTTCAGAGTCGCTTCCTCAATGTCCACTACAAAAGGTTCCGGTCCATAATCTCTCAATTCGTTCTGCTGGTTTTCCGGGTTTGGATTGCGCGCCGGTATGTTAGCCCAGGCAGGACCGTTATTGCGGTATGATCTATTCATCTCGATTTGATATTCCTTTCCGATATTTGTTTCTATAGGGTATTCCATTTGAGTAGAAGAAGTGTTTCTGCAGACACATATTATTCCTACCACTGAACAAACTAAATTCAAGGCTAATTGGGAGGTAAAGTAATATGACAGAAATCGAATTATTATTAGAAGACGTTGAGAAGCTTCGTAAAATCTTACATGCTTTGATTGCAGAGAAAGGGTCCAACCTCAGTGACCCTGAAATACTTGCTGCAAGTCACTCTCTAAACGCTGCAATCACTGAATATAACAAAATGTTTTCCGAGAATGGATCCTAAGGGGTTCGAGTCTATGCCTAGGTCAAAAACACAAAATACCACCTTAATGACCCTTTCAAACATGGGATCTGGGGCCCCACAAAGCGAGCTTTGTGGGGAAAAGGAGGAGCAACGCAGCGCATTGAAAAACCCCGGCCGTTTCTTAGCCGGGGTTTTGAACGGAGCGAAGTTCGCTCCGACGTGGCGGAGGGCATGGGACTCGAACCCACGAGGCAACGGCTGGTCATTTGTGTGCAGCCGTTCCATAGGGGACTCTGTCCCCTCCTGGCGGGTCTTACGACCCTGTCACCCCAGAAGGGGTACTCCGCATTTGCAATGCTCTACTTGGGGGAGAGCTCTCCCCCAAACCCCTTCTGCCCCGCAGGTTCGAGTCCCATGCAACAAACACAAAAAAATTAAGGGCGAGGCATGAAACCTCGTCCTTAATTTTTTGGCGGAGGGCATGGGACTCGAACCCACGGGGCTGTTACGCCTTACTCGCTTTCCAGGCGAGCTCCTTAGCCACTCGGTCAACCCTCCGAAAATGCTTATTTGTATAAGCACGCCTATTTAATATACAACACTTTGGGTATAAAATCAATATATTTATTTCGGAAAAAACTGCTTGCTCAAAGCTATATGTTGTGGTATTCTATCAGAGGTTCTAAAAACAGGAAGACCTGTAGGCATGGAACTGTAGTATTCTACTCCCTAATGGGAGTTTTTTTATGGCAAAAATTCCGCCTGGCCCCTCTGGCACGCTTCTTTTCGCGTAGTCATCATTCGTTTATCATTTCAATTTATCGCAAAAGGGAGGAATTATTAATGAAAGAACAACGCAAAATTATTCAAGTGGATGAACGGGTTCCATTGGCAATGGGAATTCCACTCAGCATCCAGCACACCTTCGCTATGTTTAGCGCATCTGTCTTAGTCCCCTGGCTCTTGGGTATCAATCCTGCCATCGTCCTGCTAATGAACGGTATAGGCACCCTGATTTTTATGCTTCTTACGAAAGGCAAAGCCCCGGCCTATTTAGGTTCCAGCTTTGCCTTTCTTTCGCCTACCTTTCTGATCCTAGCTAACCCCGATATGGATTATTCCTATGCTTTAGGAGGTTTTGTAATCTCCGGGCTTCTCTTTTGTGCAGTTGCCGGTGTGGTCAAACTGGTAGGCACAAGTTGGATTGACGTACTTCTTCCGCCGGCTGCAATGGGCCCCATAGTGGCTTTAATCGGCCTGGAACTGGCCGGGTCCGCTGCCGGCAATGCCGGGCTCATCCTTACGGAAGAATATACTGCCATTAACCCCAAATTTGTTGTGGTGTTCGCCGTGACACTACTCGTAGCGGTCTTCGGACAAGTTCTCTTAAAGGGTTTCTTGGCGGCTATCTCCATTTTAATCTCCATTTGTACGGGCTATGTCATGTCCTTGGCCTTGGGGTTGGTAGATTTTACTGCAGTCAGCAAAGCTTCTATCTTCGCACTGCCCAATTTCCAGTTTCCGGTGTTTAATCTCTCAGCCATTGTCATTATCATCCCCGCTACTTTAGTGGTCATTTCAGAGCATATCGGTCATCAGGTTGTAACCAGTGAGATTGTTGGCAAAGATCTTCTGAAAGATCCCGGCCTCCACAGATCCTTACTAGGCGACGGCCTCTCCACCACACTTTCCGGTCTGTTGGGAGCAGTTCCAACTACGACTTACGGCGAGAACATCGGAGTTATGGCAGTGACGAGAGTCTACAGTGTCAGAGTAATCGGTGGAGCCGCCATCTTCTCCATTTTGTTGGCTTTCATTGGAAAAGCCTCCGGCCTCATTCAAACAATTCCGGCTCCGGTAATGGGAGGCGTCAGCTTCCTTCTTTACGGAATGATTGCTGCATCAGGATTGCGCTTATTGGTAGATAAGAAGGTAGACTACAGTCGGGGCCGTAACCTTGCCCTGTCAGCAGTAGTCTTCGTAACCGGCCTCTCCGGTGCATTTATTCAGATCGGTGAAGTAAAGCTCACGGGCATGTGCCTCGCCACAATTGTTGGAATTGTCCTAAGCCTGATCTTCTACCTCATCGATAAAGCCGGCCTGTCCAACGACTGATTCCTACCAAATCAAAAAACAGCTGCGGGGTTGACCCGCAGCTGTTTTTTATCAGATTGTATATATTTATTGTGCTTTGACCTTCGGCTTTTTTGGATGCACGTGGATTACCTTTGTGGGGCAAACCTTAGCGCAAAGCGTACAGTTGGTACACTTGGTATAATCGATGATTGCGTGGTTATTTTCCACATGGATGGCATCAAATTTACAGCTCTTTTCGCAGAGCTTGCAGGCAATGCAGCCGATGCTGCAAATGTCCTTTGTGACACTGCCTTTATCAATAGAGCTACAGCCTACCACAACCCGCATGTTGTCGGGAACGATTTCTATGAGGAGATTTGGGCAAACCTTGGCACAGGCGCCGCAACCCACACATTTTTTACGGTCCACCACTGCGATACCGTTCTCAATGTAGATTGCACCATAATCACAGACCTTGACACAGTCTCCAAAGCCCAGGCAGGCCTTTTCGCAGGTACCTCTGCCTCTGTAAAACAGTTTGTTGGCCGTACAGTTTTTATAGCCCTGATAATCCATTGAATAACTGGTTTTTTCTCTGGTTCCGGAGCACTTGACGATAGCCACTTTTGCTTGGGCACCCTCAAACTCCACTCCCAGAATTTCACTGATAGCCAAAGCCACTGCATTGCCTCCCGGTGTGCAGAGATTTGCCGCGACAGAGTGATCGGCTGCCAGCACGCCGGCGTAATCGGCACAGCCTGCATAACCGCAGGCGCCGCAGTTTGCTCCGGGTAGAGCCTCGGTAATTCTTGCTGCAGTCTCATCCACAGCCACAGCCATAAACTTAGCTGCAACGGTAAGGATAACGCCGGACAGGAGGCCGATCCCTACTACGATTCCAACAGGTATAACAAATTGCATAGTGAGGTCCTCCTTTCTTAGAGTCCGAATATACCATCTATCACGCCGGCAAATCCCATGAAGGACAAGGACATGATAGAAGCTGCTACGAGGATTGACGGAACCCCTTTAAATGAGATGGGGTAATCATTGTTTTCAATGCGTTGTCTTACGCCGGAAAACATGACCATGGCCAAGAGGAAGCCAAGTCCTGCTCCAAAGGCATTGACCAGGGATTGTATAAAGGTATAGCTTTCGTCGATGTTCAGGATGCAAACACCCAACACCGCACAATTGGTCGTAATCAGTGGCAGGTATACACCCAATCCTTTGTGAAGAGCCGGCAAATGCTTTTTCATTGCAATTTCTACCAGCTGAACCAAGGCTGCGATGACTAAAATGAACACGATGGTCTGCAGATATTCAATTCCATATCTGGCCAGCAAACCCATATAGATCGGATAAGTTACAGCAGTGGCCAGAACCATGACGAAAATGACTGCCAAGCTCATGCCAACGGCTGAATCCAGCTTTTTGGAAACTCCTAGGAAAGGACATATGCCTAGGAACTTAACAAGCACAAAGTTGTTGGTCAGGACTGCACCCATCATGATAATTGCTAATTCTGTCATTGTGCACACCCTCCTTTACTTGCAGACGGACACCCGCTTGCCGAAGGACAACCCTCGCAGCCGAATTCCTTCTTTTTGATCGCTTTGCCTTTGGAAAGGTAATTGATCAATGCTACCAGACATCCATAAGTAAAGAATGCACCCGGTGCAAGCATAAAGATTGCCATTGGGTGGATCAGGTCTGCGGTCAAATTAAATCCAAACCAGGCGCCGGACCCTAAAATCTCACGGATGGATCCCATAAGGAAGAGTGCAAATGTAAAGCCTAGTCCCATACCGACTCCATCCAGAGCCGAATCTGCTACCGTATTTTTGTTAGCGAACATCTCTGCTCTTCCCAGTATGATGCAGTTCACAACGATAAGGGGAATGAAGAGTCCCAAGGCTTCGTTGATTGTCGGAGCAAAGGCTTGCAAGAGCAAGCTGACTACGGTAACAAAGCCGGCGATAACTACTATGTAGCATGGGATTCTGACCTTATCGGGTATTACGCTCTTCAATATGGAAATTACTATATTCGAGCAAATTAGTACCGCCATGGTGGAAACTCCCATTCCCAGGCCATTTACCGCCGAAGTGGTAACGGCCAATGTAGGACAGGTACCTAACAGCAGCACCAGAACCGGGTTTTCTTTTACTATTCCATTGCGGACCAAAGACAGTTTATTCATTACCTGTCACCTCCAATCTTTTCAATTTGTGCCAGCGAAGTCTCAACTGCACGGAATATCGCATTGGAGGAAACAGTTGCTCCGGTAACGGCATCAATCTGTGTCTTGTCTGATTCGTTCGTACGCGTTACCGCCACTTTTCCCTGGTACTGGGCCAGATAATCTACCGTCATGGCCTTCGTTCCAAGTCCTGGGGTTTCACCATGTTTGGTTACTTTCGCACCGGTTATTTCTCCCTGGCCGCTGATGCCCACCATAACGGTCATTTTCCCACCAAAGCCTTTGTCTTGTGCAGTGATGACATAACCTGTTTTATTGTCAGCCTCGTAGACCTCCAGAACACCTGGAGATAATTCCGTTTCCAACTGGGTAAAAGCGCCTTCTCCTTCGGGAAGCACTTCTCCCCGCGCGATGTTGGCATTCTTTATGTTGATCTCATCAATAATCGGCTTTGTGATCTGGTAGGTCCCTGCAAGAGCGGCAGTTATGACCAGGCAGATCAGAAACAGCACCAAAGTTGGAGCAATCATTTCTCTTCGTTCAGATGTTTTCATTTCCTGCCACCTCCTCCGTAGATTTTACGCCTGGACAGGTTATCTATATGAGGGGTCAATATATTCATCAGCAGGATGGAGAAGGACACGCCTTCCGGCATGGCACCGAAAAGCCGGATGATTATTGTCAGCACACCGCATCCGATACCAAAGATAATTTTGCCGTTTGTCGTGAGTGGCGAAGTGGAATAATCTGTAGCCATGAAAATAGCCCCCAGCATCACACCACCTGCGCACACATGGAAAACAGGATCCTGTCCTGCCAGTAGTGCCAAAACAAACACCGTCCCGATAAAAGCTACCGGAATCGTTGGCTCAATCACCTTTCTGGCGATGAGATAAATACCTCCAAGCAGCAGAGCGATGGCACTGGTCTCACCAAGTGACCCTCCCACAAAACCCAGAAACATATCGATATTTGAAGGCACCATTGCCGGATCGCCGCCCATGTTCATGATGCCCAAAGGTGTTGGTCCGGTAACTGCGTCAGCAGCTCCCATAAGTTGATTTGGCAGAGGCCAAGTTGTCATGGGTGTAGCAAAGGATATCAGCAGTACAATCCTCGCGGTTATGGCAGGATTTGCAAAGTTTTGCCCGATTCCCCCGAATAGCTGTTTTACAATGGCAATAGCGACAAAGCAGCCAACTACGGCCATCCAGTAAGGAAGCGAGGATGGCAGGTTAAAACTCAGTAAAACGCCCGTTACCACCGCACTCAAGTCGGAAATGGTGTTTTCTTTATTTGTCACCTTCTCAAAGGCCCATTCGAACACTATGCAGGACGCAACACAGGTGATGGTCAGCAGGATAGCTCTCGAGCCAAAGACGACGCCTGACATGATGAATGCGGGTACCAGTGCGATAATCACATCCAGCATGATCCTTGAGGTGGTGGTGTTGTCAAGCACATGGGGAGAGGAGGAAACTGTCAGGGTTCCTTGATTGTAACGACTCATTATTTCTTTCCTCCTTCCGCAACAAATTGTTTTGCCAGCTTGTTCATAAAACTCAACTGTTTTTTAGCAGGACATACATAAGAGCATGATCCGCATTCCATGCAGAGGGAAACATTGAGCTTTACCAGAGCTTCTCTATCTCTCCTATCATAGGCTTTGAAAATCGTGGTGGGCATCAGCATCATGGGGCAGGCTTTTGTACATCTGCCACAGTTGATGCAGGCCGTTTCTTTTGGAAACTCCGCCCATTCCTCATCAAAGGCCAGGATAGCGTTGTTGTTCTTGATCACAGCGATTCCGTCATCGTAGATTGCCCTGCCCATCATAGGTCCACCCATGATGATCTTCTTGGGAACCCTGCGGTAGCCATCGCAGAATTCAACGAGCTTGTTAATGGGAGTGCCAATGAGAACCTCGACATTTTTCGGTGTTTTAATGGCTGTTCCGTCTACCGTAATCCGCTTTGAGATTAAAGGCATTCCGGTTTCCATGTAGCGCTGTATCGCTACCAGAGAGCTGACGTTGGATACGATGACTCCCGAATCTGCAGGCAATTTTCCGGGAGGGACTACTCTTCCGGTGGTCTCATAGATAATGACGCGTTCAGCGCCCTGAGGATACATAGGTTTCAGGGAGAATACTTCAATTCCCTCATCATCCTTCACCATGTCTCCCAACTTTTTGATAGCCGGCTCTTTGTTGGCCTCGATAGCAATAATCGCTTTCTTGAGCCCCAAATACTTCATGGTGGTTCGGATTCCATTAATGAGTAGCTCCGAATCCTCCATCATCGTTCTGTAGTCCGCTGTAATGTACGGCTCACATTCGGCTCCGTTAATGATAAGCGTGTCTACCTCATCCAGGTTCTTGGGGTTAAACTTCACATGAGTGGGGAAAGCAGCTCCACCCAGACCTACAACACCGGATGCCCGTACAGCTTTCAGGAAGCTTTCCTTGTCGTGTACTTCAGGAGGTGCGATCCCTTCCAGGACTTCCTGCTTCTTGTCCACGGAAATGGTTACAATGGGATCCCAAATTCCAACTGAGCTCATGGTGTTTTCGATTGACATGACTTTTCCGGATACACCGGAATGGATCGGAGCACTAACAAATGCTTCGCTGTCACCAATCACCTGGCCAACCTTGACCAAATCCCCTACCGCAACCGTAGGTTGGCAGGGTGCCCCGATATGCTGTACCATGGAGATGTACATCTTGTCGGGAAGCGGCATTTTCGCTGTAGGGCATTCCGAAGTATTCTTATGGTGCTCTACATGAATTGCCGGCAGATGTTTGTTAAAAATACTCATACCTACCTCTCGTTCTGTCTTAATTATCTATTGTCATGGGTCTTCCTAAAATTCGAAAGCCCCGGGAATAGATGCACAGTAATATACACTCGCCGGGTAGCCCAAAATCATTGCTTATCGAAGATATTGGTTACCCAAAAAATGATTATATCACAACAACATTTATATTATATACTTTTTTATCGATATTTCTGTTTTTTGGTCAGAAATTGATAGCAGTTTTGTCAATTTTGCGGAACTGCCTTGCTCGGTAAAAAGATTCATAATCCAATCTTTTTCCTATCTTAATGATAGTTTGACTGCCTCTCGCATCCCGTCCTTTTTCAGTGTTTTTTCATGGAGAATCTCTTTGTTCTCTAGTCCCGCAAGCCCGGAGGGTATGTTTACTTTTGTCATCTCATGAAGTGTGCGGATGGCGGCAAACCCGTCGTCGGCTTCTTCTGGAAGACCCACTGCCCCGGCAACGCTGTCTGCAAACTTGTAGGCGCTGGCTGTAGATGCGATGACAGTTGGTGTTTCATCTCCTGTGGATTTCCGGTAGTCTTGATAGACTTTATAGCCAACGGCTGTATGGGTATCCATGAGATAACGATTCTCTGTGTACATCCGTCCGATGGTCTCTAGGGTAGCCTCTTCGTCAGCAAACCCGCCGTGAAAATCAGCGAGACCACTACGGATTCTGTCGTTGACTTCATATTTCTTTTGTTTATCCAATGAACTCATCAATGAGGTTATCACCTCTCCACTGCCGCCGGAGAGATGGTATAGAAGACGCTCGAGGTTACTGGAAATGAGAATATCCATGGAGGGCGAACTGGTTATGTAAAAATCCCGGTCGCTGTCGTAGACCCCGGATCGAATAAAGTCCGTCAGGACCTTGTTTTCATTGGAAGCACAGATAAATTTCCTGATAGGAATGCCCATCTTCGCCGCATAATAAGCGGCCAATATGTTACCGAAGTTCCCCGTAGGAACCACAACGTTAATGGCTTCGCCGCTCTTGATAGCACCCTGTTGGATCAGCCGTACATAGGCCCAGACGTAATAGGCCACCTGGGGTACCAGCCTGCCAATGTTGATAGAATTGGCGGAGGAAAGCTTGTAGCCTTTCGCTGCCAGCTCTTCGGCAAATTCTCTGTCACCGAATATGTTTTTCACACCGGTCTGTGCATCATCGAAGTTACCATCAATGCCATAAACGTGGGTGTTTGCGCCTTCCTGAGTAATCATCTGCATAGCCTGCACCCGACTGACACCATCTTTTGGATAGAATACGATGATCTCCGTATTTTCCACATCGGCAAAGCCCTCTAACGCCGCTTTTCCGGTGTCTCCCGAGGTGGCGGTCAAAATGGCAATCTTCTTGTCCTCCTTCTCCTTTTTCATAGCGGTGGTCAGGAGGTAGGGCAAGATGGATAAGGCCATATCCTTAAAGGCAGCTGTGGGTCCGTGATAGAGTTCAAGAAACCATGCATCTCCTGCCTTGACTATAGGAACGACTTCCGCCGCTTCAAATTTGGAATCATAGGCATGGTGGATGCAGTAATGGAGCTCTTCATCGGTATAGTCCGTCAGGAATTTAGACAAGACTAAAAACGCCACTTGGCGGTAGTTCATTTCCGTGAGCTCTGCCGGATCCACATCCAATTTAGGAATTTCATCAGGAACATACAGCCCCCTGTCCTCGGCAATTCCCTTGATAATGGCTTGGGCAGATGTTTTGATTTGGTTACTTCCTCTGGTGCTTCTATATTTCATGCCGTTCTCTCCTTTTTCTAAAATTACAATGAGGATTACTGTTCACACTTGGTCTGTGGGCGGAAATTCTTGTCAGACTCTTGATGGCCCTTGGTGGCCCTTGGTGGCCCCTCCGATTCGCTGCCAAGTGTGCAAAAAATGCGGTTGTACACAACTTTGTGGCCGAATTCGCCTCTTATTCGCTGCCAAGTGTGCAAAAAATGCGTTTGTACGCAACTTTCATGTAAATATATTCCATAAAACTGCGTACAAACGGAAATTTTGCTCAGATTCAGTCAGTAAACAGCTTCAATCATCAAAAAACTGCGCACAAACGGAAATTTTGCACATTTTTTGCCATAAATCTGTAATTGGCTAGCTTTCTGCTTCATGTACCCGAAAAACATGATACAGTGAACAGTAACACTATGGAGTCATTGTAACAAAAAAAAACAAAAATAGCCATAGACAAACTTGTGGAAATCCTCTATAATAGTAAAAGTCTCAACGAGTCCCGTTGGTCAAGTGGTCAAGACGTCGCCCTCTCACGGCGGAATCAGGGGTTCGACTCCCCTACGGGATACCAAGGTGCTTGGCATATTCACGCAGAATATGCCGGGCATTTTTTTATGAAAAATGCGAAAGCACCTTACGGGCGGGGACAGGTCCCCCCCGTATGCCCCCCCGAAGCAGTATATTGAGGTAAGGGGAAAGGCGCACCTGTAGGGGAGTCGAACCCGAAAGGGCGCAAGCGTCGCGAGAAAGTCCGGTGGACTTTCGAACAGCGAGCGGTCCGAGCCTGCTGAACGGGCAGGCGAAGAACGGCAGATGCGAGCACTGCGGGTGTGAGCGAGCAGATGCAAACTCCCCTACGGGATACCAACGCAAAAGCGCCTCAAACCAAGTGTTTTCAACAGGTTTAGGCGCTTTTATATTTTTTCATATTACCATTATGTGGATTTTTATTGTCCTAATTTGACCCGTTTTGTCCTAGTAGGTGTGGGAAATGGTGTGGGAGTTTTTTGGCTTGGATCGTTGTAGAATTAAGGCTTTTAGAGTAACTATACTTCGGAACAAATGTGGGAATCTAAGCCACAAGTCTGATGGTGATACTATTCTTATTTA
>JBAYOC010000014.1:0-10715 GCA_041678465.1 Anaerovoracaceae bacterium
AATAGAAAAAGGCCATCCCCGCGGATGGCTAAAGGAAAAATATAATTGAAAAGACCTGTTGAAAGAGCTAGCAATGCCCTTTCGGCAGGTCTTTCTGTATGTTGCTGTATTTTATCTGTCCTAAAGCTGCTTGCAAATCTTAGATTTAGCTCTGCAGAAATGTAAAATAGGACACATTTTCAAAATAATATTAAATGTTGGCACTTAAGTCGGAAACAAGTTGGCCGTAATCAAGCGCCTGCGAATTTGTGGCCCCACAATAACCACCAATATGATTTTCGCAAGGTCCCCCGGTATGAAGGGGATTACACCTGCTGCAAGTGCGGCACCTGCTGTCATATTGGCCTGGTAGGCCAACCATACGGTTCCCAGGAGATAGCAAAGGGCTGCGCCGAGAGTCATGCCGGCAAAACATAAATACCATTTATCAAGAAACCGATCGATGAAGAAGCCGGAGATGATAGCCATAAAAATAAACCCTATAATATATCCGCCCGTGGGCCCCAATAGCTTGCCCGGTCCACCGGTAAAACCGGAAAATACCGGAATGCCGATAAAACCGATGAATATGTAAATGAGCAGGCTGATCGTTCCCTTTCGCACGCCCAGAGCGTAAAGAGCAATAAAGATTGCAAGATTCGTAAAGGAAATCGGCACCGGGCCGATGGGGATTGCTAATGGTCCAAGGATGCAGATAACTGCAGCCATAACTCCGATAATTACCATTTGGTACGTTGTTGTCGATTTCTTTGTCATCGTCATTTTTCCCTTTCGTTGTAGCCTGGAACCAGTATATAATAAGTAAATCCAAATGTAAACCAAAAACAAAAAGTAAGTCGACAATACAACCAAGGGGACAGACCCCATGGCTGCTTTTGCCCCCAAGGGGACAGACCCCGTGGTTGATTTTGCCCCCAAGGGGACTGTCCCTCTGGTTGATTTTGCCCCCACGGGGACAGACCCCGTGGTTGATTTTGCCCCCACGGGGACTGTCCCTCTGGTTGATTTTGCCCCCAAGGGGTCTGTCCCTGTGGTTGGTTTTCAAACTGCCTCGACAAAGCCCTGTACATAGTGGTATAATTAACGATTAGAATAGATGAAAGGGGTCATGACCATTGGATCTTAAGAAAATGCTATTTACCATACCTGCAGGCTCCCATACCAAGCAGGAAATTACAGAGCTCTTACAGGATCACCCGGAAGTCATGTTTGTTTCACTTATGGGGGTGGACATCGGTGGCCATGATACGGATGAAAAGATTCCGGTGAATTTGTTCATCAAGGACATGGATCAATTCTTCACTCAAGGGGTTCAGACAGATGGATCCAGCGTTGTGCTGCCTAAAATCGCTGCACTGAACAACGCAAAGGTTGACATCATTCCCGACTTGGATGTGAACTGGTACGTTGACTACAACTTCCTGAACATTATTGAAGAGACAGGATTGCCGGTAGGGACACTGCGAATTCCTTCCACTCTTTTGCACAACGATACGGCAGAGGTGGGTTCACGGTCCATGTTAAAGCATACAGTCGAGTTGTTCAAAGAGAAGCTCTTTATGTTACTCAAAGAACATCCCTACGTTTTTGAATATCTTAACATTCAATCGGTAGATGATATCCAAGAGATTGAAATGACCGGTGCTACAGAGTTGGAATTCTGGGTAAAGACTCCGGAGGACAAGGCCGACAGAGAGCAACTCTCCACCTCCCAGGAGCTCAAGGAGCAATATTGGCAGAGGACGAGAGGGCCGGTGCGCACTGCTTTGGAGCGTACTCTTCATTTCCTGGATCAATATGGATTTGGTATGGAAATGGGTCATAAAGAGGTTGGTGGAATCAAAGCCAAGCTGGGCCATTCGGGCCGTTATGATCACATCATGGAGCAGTTGGAGATTGACTGGAGATTTAGTACTCTACTACAATCTGCCGATAATGAACTGCACATACGTTACGTACTCAAAGACATTTTCCGCGCACACGGCCTAGATGTGACCTTTATGGCGAAACCCGTCGAAGGTGTCTCCGGCAACGGGGCCCATACGCACATGGGAGTAGCGGCGATCCTTAAGGATGGAAGAAGGGTCAATCTCTTTGCGCCGAAAAATATGAAGGAAAACTTTATGACGCCCATTGGTTTCGGTGCATTGATGGGGATGCTTAAAAACTACGAGATTATGAACCCCTTTATCGCGTCTACCAACGACGCCCTCAATCGACTGAAGGTGGGCTTTGAGGCGCCGATTTGTATCGTCACGTCATTGGGGCACAGGACAGAAAATCCATCTAGAAACCGAACGATCTTAGTAGGGCTTATAAGAGATGAGAAAAACCCTCTGAGCACCAGATTTGAGCTTCGGTCTCCAAACCCCAAGAGCAACAAATACCTGGTGATGGCCACATCCTATTTAGCCATGCTGGACGGCATCGAGGCTTCACTGAAAGGTGAGAAATCGTCCAAAGAACTGGAACAAATCCTTTCAAAGAAGTATGGGGAAGACGCCTTCTACTTGGAAAGAGACAGAGCCTACCGCAGCGAAGAGGATGTATACAAGGCTTTTACCCAGGAAGAAAGAGACAAGTACTTTGGAAAGCCTCCGGCAACGGTTTGGGAAAGCATATGCAATTTCGAAGAGCATCCGGAAAAGCTGAACATCCTTACAAAGGACGGCGTTTTCGACGATGTGACCATAGAATCCTACAAGGAAGCAGTGACCGCACAGTGGGCGATGGAGCTTCATCACCGCATCGTTCCCAATGTAATGAATCGTGTTCGTGAGTGCAGTAAATGTCATGTGGATGACGACTGCACAGATTTAGACCTACTGAACTGGAAGAAGATTCAAGCGTTGCGGATCTACCTGGGTCAAGACAGGATAGGAGAAAACTCTTTGCTGACCCGGATTAAGATGGCCCTGGAAGAGAGGAAATATCAGCTTGCATCGGACATGCAAAAGGAGATGCAGGAAAAGGTGGAGGATCTGACAGAAACCTATATAGCGTACAAAAAGAATTTGTTTTAGGAATATGGTTCCCGATGCAAAGGGCAGAAAAGAGGATTGAAAATGTTAGACATTAAAAGGATCCGGGAGGATTTTGAAGAAGTCAGGCAAAAGGTTGAGTCGAGAGGGCAGGGGGATTTTGGCATCGCCGGGGTCCTGGAACTGGATGCGAAGCGCAGACAGCTGTTGGCTGACGTTGAGGCGAAGAAGAGTCGCCAAAACGCTGATTCAAAGGAAATACCCAAGCTGAAAAAAGAGGGGAAGGATGTCACGACTCTCATGGCAGAGATGAAGGCATTATCCGAAGACATCAAGCGACTGGATGCACAGGTCGGCCAGATTGAAGAAGATCTACAGGATGCCCTTCTTAATATACCCAACACGCCCAACGAAAAAGTGCCTGTGGGTGTCAGCGATGAAGAGAATTTAGAAATGCGCAGATGGGGCGAACCGAAGTCCGTGGACTTCGAGCAGAAGGCCCACTGGGATGTGGGAGCGGATTTGGACATCCTAGACTTTGAAAGAGCAACGAAAATTGCCGGCACCAGGTTTACCGTCTATAAAGGGTTGGGAGCCCGGTTGGAGCGTTCCGTGATGAACTTCATGTTGGATCTTCATACCAGGGAACACGGCTTTACAGAGATTTTACCACCTTTTATGGTCAACAGGGATGCTATGACCGGGACCGGCCAGCTCCCTAAGTTTGAAGATGATATGTTCCATGTTCCGGCTAAGGATTTTTTCTTGATTCCCACTGCAGAGGTTCCCGTGACCAACATGCTGATGAACGAAATTCTGGATGGTACCAAGCTGCCTATCTACTACACGGCGTATACACCCTGTTTCCGGAAAGAGGCGGGCTCAGCGGGAAGGGATACGAGAGGTTTGATTCGCCAGCACCAGTTTAACAAGGTGGAGCTGGTGAAGTTCAGCAAGCCGGAGGAATCATACGAGGAGTTGGAATCCCTTACTGCTGCTGCAGAGGAAATTCTGAAGAGATTGGAGATCCCCTATCGTGTTGTCCGGCTTTGCACCGGTGATTTGGGGTTCAGCTCTGCCATGACCTATGACATCGAGGTTTGGATGCCAAGCTACGGCAGATACGTTGAGATCTCATCATGTAGCAACTTTGAGAGTTATCAGGCAAGGCGGGCTAATATCCGTTTTCGTCGTGAAGCAGGAAGCAAGACGGAATTCGTTCACACATTAAACGGCTCCGGACTGGCTGTGGGGAGAACTACGGCGGCTATTTTAGAGAATTATCAGCAGGCGGACGGTTCCGTCGTGGTGCCGGAAGTACTGCGCCCCTATATGGGTACCGACGTCATCCGCTAATCAATAATTAACCACAGGGACAGACCCCTTGACTGCTTCTGCCCCCACGGGGTCTGTCCCTGTGGTTGACGGAGAGAAAAATGGCTTTGAAAATCAATGTCGGTGACATTCTTGAACTGAAGAAACCACACCCCTGCGGAGGCAATGCCTTTGAGGTCATGCGCGCCGGGATGGATTTTCGGCTGAAATGCTTCACTTGTGGAACACAAGTATGGCTTACCAGGCCCAATCTCGAGAAGAGAGTGAGGAAAATTACACCTAAAGAAAGTGGTTGACAAACAAAAAAACATCTCATATACTGTTAGCAATATACAAAAATAAATGCTATGACGGAGTCTTGATTGACATAGAATGCGTTACAGAGAGCCGGCGGTTGCTGAAAGCCGGTACCATCGTGTCCCTCATTCTCGCTCCCGAGCACCATCCCCGAAAGCAATTCCCACAGATATAGCAAAAGAGAGCGAAAGGAGTGTACTCAAATGTACACGACTGAGCCCGACTGACGCTATAGCATAGCTGTACAGAAAAGAGCAATAGAGCTAGTATTGCGCAGGAAAAATTTCGTACAGCGTAGATATAGCAAAGGAGAGCGAAAGGAGTGTACTCAAATGTACACGACTGAGCACGACTGACGCTATAGCATAGCTGTACGGAATTTTAACAAGCAATAAGGGGTGGCGGTGGGCACCGTTATATGCCCTGGGTTTGATAGAACCTGCAGAGAGACCGGAATTCCGGTAAACAGGGTGGTACCGCGGTAGTATTATCGTCCCTGGAGCAACAGCTCCGGGGATTTTTAATTTCCGGGCATTAAGGAATGTGCGAAAGGTGTCTCACACCTTTCTGACCAAACGTAGAAAAGGAGGCGCAAAATGAGCAAGATAATCAAGATTTTCGATACCACTCTCAGAGACGGAGAGCAGTCGCCGGGCTGTAGCATGAACCTGAAGGAAAAGGTGCAAATGGCAAAGCAACTGGAGAGGATGAAGGTGGATATCATCGAAGCGGGTTTTGCTATCTCTTCACCGGGGGACTTTACATCGGTGAGAACCGTGGCTGAGACCGTAAAGGAATCCGTCGTAGCTAGCCTTGCCAGGACGACAAAAGAGGATATTGACAGAGCGTGGGAAGCCGTATCCGTGGCAGCGCAGCCTAGGATTCACACCTTTATAGCTACTTCTCCCATACACATGAAATACAAGCTCAACCTGACTCCTGACCAGGTAGTGGAGCAGGCAGCAGCAATGGTTAAGCATGCAAAAAGCTATTGCGGAGACATCGAATTTTCCGCTGAGGACGCTACTAGAAGCGACCCTATCTTTTTAGCGAGAATTTTTGATGAAGTCATTAAAGCGGGAGCAACCACCATTAACATTCCTGACACGGTGGGGTATACGGCGCCGGATGAATTCTATGAATTTTTGATTAAGGTTAGAGAGCTTTGCCCCGCCTTAGACCATATTGATATCTCGGTCCACTGCCATAACGACCTGGGATTGGGTGTGGCCAACTCTCTGGCAGCTATCAAAGCCGGTGCTGTCCAAGTGGAAACCACCATTAACGGCATTGGAGAGAGGGCCGGAAACGCGGCGATGGAAGAGCTGGTTATGGCGCTGGCAACCAGGCGGGATATCTTTAAGGCCGAAACCAACATCGTAACAACGGAAATCATGCGGGCGTCCAAGTTATTGACAACGATCACCGGTGTAAAGGTGCAACCAAACAAGGCCATCGTAGGCGAGAATGCTTTTGCACACGAGGCCGGCATCCACCAGCATGGTGTCCTGAAAAACAAAGAAACATATGAAATAATGACCCCCGAATCCGTGGGCTTGACAAAGAACAGCATGGTATTGGGCAAGCATTCCGGCAAACATGCCCTTCGGAGCAAAGCGGAAGAACTGGGTATAGACTTAACTGAGGAAGCATTAGAGCGCGCATTTAACAGGTTTAAAGCAATTGCCGATAAGAAAAAGCAGGTCTATGACGGAGACATTGAAGCTTTGTTAAGCAAGGAGGCTTTGCAGGTTCCCAAGACCTATCAATTGAAGAGTTTCGTCATCAACAGCGGCAACAGCATCACCTCCACGGCAGTCCTGGAGGTGATCAAAGAGGATAAGACCATCGAGAAAGTGGCTAGAGGAGATGGACCCATTGATGCCGCCTTCCAAGCCATAGGTAAAATCGTCGGCAAGGAAATGAAGCTGGAGGACTATCAACTCCATTCCGTAACAGAAGGAATGGATGCCCTTGGAGATGCCCTTGTTAAAATCAGCAGTAACGGCAAATCCTACGCAGGAAGAGGGCTTTCAACGGATGTGATCGAGGCCAGCATCCACGCTTATATCAATGCGGTCAACAAGATGATCTACGAGGAGAATAAAGTAAATGGAATATAGAATAGCCGTGGTTTCCGGAGACGGAATCGGACCGGAGATCACGAGAGAAGCAGAAAAAGTTTTGGACAAAGTCGGGCAAAAATTTGGTCATCAATTCACATTTAACCATGTGTTGGCCGGGGGGTGTGCTATCGAATTGGTGGGGCAATGCTTGCCGGAGAAAACTCTTGAGGCCTGCCGTAACAGCGACAGTGTGCTATTTGGTGCCGTAGGAGATCCCAAATGGGATCATCTTCCGGGAGAACAGCGACCCGAGCGGGCGGTTTTGGGTCTGAGAGAATCGTTGGAGCTCTATGCAAACCTGAGACCGGCGCTGCTCTTTTCAGAGCTGGCGGATGCATGCCCTCTGAGGCCGGAAATTATTGAAGGCGGGCTGGATATTCTGGTGGTGAGAGAGCTTACGGGAGGCATCTACTTTGGCGAAAAGGGCACTTGCGAAACGGAGAAGGGGCCGGGCGCCTACGATGTGGAACTCTATACAGAAGGAGAGGTTGAACGGATTGTCCGCTTTGCTTTTCAGATGGCTATGAAGCGAAAGGGAAAGCTAACCAGTGTAGATAAGGCCAACGTGTTGGAGAGCTCCCGCCTGTGGCGAAGGATGGTTGAACGGGTAGCGCAGGACTTTCCGGAAGTGGAACTATCCCATATGTATGTCGATAACGCTGCAATGCAACTGATTCGAAATCCAAAGCAGTTTGATGTAATTGTAACAAATAATATGTTTGGAGACATTCTCTCAGATGAGGCCAGTATGATTGCCGGATCCATCGGGTTGCTGCCTTCCGCCAGCATTGGAGAAGGGGCTTTTGGCCTGTATGAACCCATACACGGCAGTGCTCCGGACATAGCCGGAAAGGACATAGCCAACCCCATCGCTGCTATTTTATCTGTAGGAATGATGTTGCGCTATAGCTTTGGACTTGCCGAGGAGGCGGATGCAGTGGAGGGAGCAGTGAAGGCCTTCCTGCAGGAAGGCTACCGCACGCCGGACATTATGAGCATGGGAATGAGGCAAGTGGGAACCCGGGAAGCAGGCGACAGAATTGCAAAAGCAATTTTAAGTTAGAACTAAAACCCAACCACGGGGACAGACCCTCTGGCGGCTTTTGCCCCCAGAGGGTCTGTCCCCGTGGCACATTGCTGTAGTTCAGTTCACATCTACCTGATCTTATCCCTGTTCAAAATTTCAAGATGTACGGGAATATTTGATTTTTGAGCTAAATCTGTGCAGATTTTCAAGTTGTACGTTGATTTGTCTATACGATTATCTATTTTTTAGGATAATATGTGCAAATTATTGATTTGTACGTGGATTTATAGGGGTATTTCCTCTTCGCCCGGCGTACAACTTGAGTATTTGCACCTCCGAAAGCAGATTCTGCTGCAATTTACGTACAACTTGAGTATTTGCACACTTTGGGGGTGCGGAGAATAAAAATAAATTTTTAACAAGATGTTTATTGCAATTGGTCCGGGGTATTGTTATAATATTAACAGAATTATCCCACCGTCCTGAAGACATGAGGGTTCGGCCCGAGTGAGAAGGCGTGAGACCATGATGATATCTTGTAATTGCAAGATCCTTGTGCCTCCGCATAAGGATTTTTTTTTAACAATAATGAAAGTAGGGAAAGAAGATGAAAAAGTGGACTGCAATCTTATTAACCTTGACGCTTTGCCTTGGCCTGTTAGCCGGCTGCGCCACAACAGATACGGAAGAGCCTGAAGTGCCTGAAACACCGGAAGCGGTCGAGCAAACCACATTCCGCGTTGCCTCTTTGAAAGGCCCCACCACTATGGGTATGGTCAAGTTGATGAACGATGCGGAAGAAGGAGCGGTAAAGCATGACTACCAATTTGAGATTTATGGAACAGCAGATGAAATTGTTCCCAAGCTGGTGAACGGAGAGTTGGACCTTGCTCTGGTGCCCTGCAATCTGGCCAGTGTCCTCTACAATAAGACAGAGGGCGCCGTACAGGTGGCTGCAGTCAATACTCTGGGCGTGATCTATGTGGTAGAGAGCGGTGATACGGTGCAAAGCATTCAAGACCTGGCAGGCAAGACCGTTTACAGCACCGGGAAAGGAACCACCCCTGAATTTGCACTGAACTACGTTTTGAACCAAAATGGCATCGATCCGGAAAAAGACATCACCATTGAATACAAGAGCGAATCTACAGAAATCGCTGCAATGCTGGAAACTGCTGAGAATGCCATCGCTGTACTTCCTCAGCCCTACGTGACAGTGGTACAAATGCAAAACGATAAGGTAAGAGTTGCTCTTAGCCTGACCGAGGAATGGGATAAAGTCAGCACGGAAAGTAGCATGGTTACCGGCGTTGTTCTAGCGAGAAAAGCCTTTATTGAGGAGAACACTGCTGCATTTAACGAGTTCTTGGAGGAATACAGCGCTTCTACGGAATATGTGAACGCCAATGTTGAGGAAGCCTCAGTATGGGTGGAGAAGTACGGCATCGTTGCTAAGGCACCCATCGCAGCGAAAGCCATCCCTGCTTGCAACATTACTTATATCGATGGGGACGAAATGAAAGCCAGAGTAAGCGGCTATCTGCAAGTTCTGTTTGACGCGAATCCCCAATCAGTAGGAGGAGCTTTACCGGATGACGAATTCTACTTCAACAAGTAAAAGAAGAATTCAAAGGATATTGGTCCTGCTTTTTTGGCTGACTGTCTGGCAGCTTGCTGCTATGGCAATTGGGCAGGACCTGTTTTTAGTGTCGCCTATTGAAGTGATTAAGATCTTGTTTCATCATGTTCAGATGATTTCCTTCTGGTCGACGGTTGCCTATTCCTTTGTGCGTATCATCAGCGGGTTCTTTTTGGCTATAATAACTGGAGTGCTCTTGGCTGTGATTAGCGCAACCAACAGTATTGTGAGAGCCATCCTGGAGCCTTTTTTCAGCGTTATCAAAAGCATACCGGTAGCCAGCTTTATCATATTAGTGCTGATCTGGGCGGGAAGCAGCAGTTTGTCCGTGGTAATCAGCTTTTTAATGGTGCTGCCGATACTCTACACGAATGTCTTACAGGGAGTATTGCACACGGATCGGAAGCTCTTGGAGATGGCCAAGGTGTTCCACATACCTTTTCGGAAAAAGCTGGGCGCCATTTATGTACCGGAAACGCTACCCTACTTTTCCACCGGGTGCAAACTGGGCATAGGCCTCTGCTGGAAGAGCGGAATTGCTGCCGAAGTCATTGGCTTACCCACCGGTAGCATCGGTGAACAGTTGTACCAGGCCAAGATATTCCTAAGCACAGGCGAGCTCTTCAGCTGGACATTCGTCATTATTATTATCAGCTTTTCCTTTGAACGCTTTTTCTTTTGGTTTTTGGGTCATGTGGAACGGCGCTTGCTGTCCGATACCATTTATGGTTGAAATAAGGTGATACGATGGTGGAGATAAAAAATCTGGTAAAGAAGTTCGATGATAAAAGGGTGATCGATGACCTGAGTGTGGTTTTAAAGGAAGGCCGAATCACAACGGTAATGGGAACCAGCGGCTGCGGAAAGACTACACTGGCAATGATGCTCCTGGGTCTGTTGCATCCCGACGGGGGGACAATCAAAGGACTCGAGGGCAAGCGTCTTTCTGCTGTTTTTCAGGAGGACCGCCTGGTGGAGAATCTGTCGGCGGTGGCCAATATCAAAATGGTATTAGATGAGGAGGTAGACTTGGAGGTCATCCTCAGGCAATTGGCTGAGGTGGAACTTGGGGGGGAATTGATTCGGAAGCCTACCGGTCAGCTTTCGGGAGGGCAGAAGCGGCGTGTGGCCATTGTCAGGGCCATGATGGCGAATAGCGATTTTATCTGTCTGGATGAGCCCTTTAAGGGTTTGGATGTGGAAACGAAGGAAAAGGTCATGGCCTATGTTAAGAGAAAGATTGAAGGGAAGACCGTTCTTTTTATAACCCACGATATCGATGAGCAGCGGTATTTCGGAGGAGATTTCAT
>JBAYOC010000015.1:0-10676 GCA_041678465.1 Anaerovoracaceae bacterium
CCGTCCGCCCCGTAGATTTTTTTAGCAATGGTTTCTATTTTCTCTCGAACCGAGAGATTTTCATCATAGGCGAAACTGAAGTTACTCTCATTATTTTCTACAACTTTTATTACTGCTTTCGCAAGTTCGATACCGCCTTCGCTGCCTTTTGCCCATACTTCAGACAGCATTACATTGACATTTAATTCTTTACATCTGTCTTCAATGCACTGTAACTCTGCAAGGGTATCTGTAGGGAAGCGGTTTATGGCAACGACTGCCGGGAGTCCGAATACTCCGGTAATATTTTCCACGTGCTTTAACAGGTTTTCAATGCCCTTTTCTAAAGCACTAACATTTTCAGTGCCGAGGGCTGATTTTTCAACGCCTCCGTGAAGCTTCAAAGCTCTGGCGGTAGCGACGATGACGACAGCATCCGGTCTCAAACCGCTAAGTCTGCATTTGATATCGATAAATTTCTCAGCACCGAGATCTGCACCGAAACCTGCTTCTGTTACCGTATATTCTCCAAGTTTTAGAGCTATTTTTGTTGCCATTACACTGTTGCATCCGTGAGCGATATTTGCGAAAGGACCCCCGTGTATAAAAGCCGGCGTATGTTCTAAAGTCTGGACGAGATTTGGCTTAAGCGCATTCTTTAATAGAGCTGCTACTGCTCCCTGCACTTTCAAATCCCCGACGGTTACAGGTTTTCCTTGGAAATTGTAAGCCACAATAATCTTGGAAACCTTTTCTTTTAAGTCATCCAAGTCATTTGAAAGACAAAGGATCGCCATAATTTCAGATGCAACCGTAATATCGAAGCTGTCTTCTCTCGGCGTCCCATTTGCTTTGCCACCAAGTCCATTCACAACAAATCGGAGCTGTCTGTCGTTCATATCCAAACATCTTTTCCAGATAATTCTTCTAAGGTCAATATTAAGTGTATTACCTTGCTGGATGTGATTATCCAGTATTGCCGCAATCAGGTTGTTTGCGGTGGTAACGGCATGAATGTCACCTGTAAAGTGAAGGTTTATGTCCTCCATGGGAACGACCTGTGCATAACCGCCCCCGGCAGCCCCTCCCTTTACACCAAACACCGGACCTAATGAAGGCTCCCTTAATGCGATGACTGTCTTTTTTCCGATTTTTCTTAATGCATCTCCGAGGCCTACAGTCGTCGTAGTTTTACCTTCTCCTGCGGCGGTGGGATTGATGGCTGTAACCAGAATCAGCTTTCCATTTGCCTGTTCTGCATATTTATCCAGGATGTTGTAATCAACCTTTGCCATATGCTTCCCATAAACTTCTAAGAAATCGTCATCAATGGAGAGTTCCTTTGCTATTTCGCTGATATGATCGGGTCTAGCCTCTTGCGCTATCTCTATGTCGCTTTTAAAGCTCATCTTCAGGCCTCGCTCTTTCCTTTTCATTTCGTATAGTGAAACAACGTTTCATTATTCCTTTAATTCATTGTAACTGCAGCTAAATCATAAGTCAAGTTCAAATCTTCTGATAATGGCGACAATTATTATCCCCCTCATTTCTTGGATAAATACCAACGAGATTCTACACAAATTGCAAAATCTCGTTATCGCATTACATAGAATATATGATGGCATGCAAGAGTAACTAAAACTCACAGCCTTCGGGAACAGAAAAGCGAACTGCTTCAGGAACAATAGAAATATCAAGACGGCCTGAACAGCTCACCTCGCCGTCCACGCAGATCTGCATAGTATCCCTGGGTTCGATAGATATAGACCGGCACTTCACGTATGTAATAATGTCTTCGGCAAGAGGAGACTCCAAGTGAGTACCCTTATGATATTTGGTGATAAGGGATGCAAATGTCCTGCGGTTGACTTTGTTTATCAGACTCACATCCAGTAATCCGTCGTCAATTTCTGCCTTGGGCACCCCCTTGAATCCGCCACCGCAGAATGCACCGTTTCCTACGGCTACCAAAGTAAACTCCTGATCAAAAACGCTGCCATCTTCTAAAGTTACCTTTAGATGGAATCCCCGGTTTCGGCCAAATACCACCCCTACACCCACCATGTATGCAAAGGGACCTCTCAAAAAGTACCTTTCCTTTAGGATATCCACTTCTGAAACCACAGCGCAGTCCAAGCCGATGTTCAACATATTAACGATGACCCTGTCGTCGTAGCGGATCAGGTCTATGGGCTTTGCTCTCCCTCTCAACTGCTTCCTTATATCCTGAAAAGCACGGGAATCGGAGAAAATGCGTGCAAAGTCATTCCCTGTTCCGGCAGGGATGAAAGCCAGCTCCGCATTTGGGAAACCAAAGACTCCGTTAGCCACCTCATTCAGAGTGCCGTCACCTCCGACAGCATAAAAGCGCATGCTTTCTCCGAGATGGTCTAAACAACGGCTTTTTACGAAATTCTCTCCGTCGCCTACGTTCATGGTCCGATGTATCTCATAATCTACATTCTCTGCTTTGACTGCTTCCAGAATGCGGGGAAGTATTTTCTTCTCTGCTTTTTTAGGTCCTGCAGCCGGGTTCAGTATAAATATATGCCTCATTCATTTCCTCATTTTGTTTATTTTATCCCAGATTACCACAAGATACGGTGCACATTCAAGCAAAAGGCTTTTCTCAGCAATTATTTGATATTTTTTAACCAACATGGTACACTAATTACGAAAATAATTACAAATTATTCTAATACAAAAGGAGACTCCAATGGACAATAGAATCAAAAAGCTAGCGGATGTGCTCGTGCACTATTCCTGCAACATCCAAAAGGGCGAACGCATCCTAATCTCTTATGACGGCGATTCAGCCAAGCCCTTAGTAAAACAAATCATAAAAGAAGTCTACGCATGCGGAGGCTACCCTTATACAGAAATTAGAGACTCTTCTATTACCAGGGAGATTCTTTTAGGCTGTAACGAAGAACAGCTGGAATTCATGAACGAATGCCAACTTCATCAAATGAAAGGAATGCAGGCCTATATTAGCGTCCGTGCTGCCGACAATGCGTCTGAACATGCGGATGTGCCATCTTCCCAGCAAAGCCTTTACAGCAAGGTGCTGAGGCCGGTGCTGCGTCAGAGAGTGGATCACTCGAAATGGGTAGTGTTGCGCTATCCCAACAACTCTATGGCACAGCTGGCAAACACCAGTCTGGAGAATTTTGAGAATTTTTACTATGATGTCTGTACCCTTGATTACGGCAAAATGGACAAAGCCATGGATGCTTTGAAAGCTCTAATGGACAGGACCGATAAAGTGCATATAGTGGGACCCGGAACGGATCTCACCTTCTCTATCAAGGACATTGGTTCAATAAAATGCAGTGGCGAGCGCAACATTCCCGATGGAGAGATCTATTCCGCACCCGTAAAGGATTCCATGAACGGGATCATATCCTACAACACCCCTTCCGAAGAAGAGGGCTTTACCTTTGAAAATATTGTTTTTGAAATTGAAAAAGGCAAAATTGTCAAGGCGACAGCCAACAACACCGACCGAATCAACGAGCTGCTTGATACTGACGAGGGCGCACGCTACTTCGGAGAATTCGCTATCGGTGTCAATCCCTATATCCTCCATCCCATGAAGGATACTCTGTTTGATGAAAAGATTGCCGGAAGTTTCCACTTGACTCCGGGCTGCGCTTATGAAGATGCAAACAACGGTAATGTATCCGCTGTCCACTGGGATCTGGTAATGATACAACGGCCGGAATACGGCGGCGGAGAGATGTATTTTGATGACGTTCTCATTCGCAAGGACGGACTCTTCGTACTGCCGGAGCTGGAGATTCTCAACCCGGAAAATCTGAAGTAAAGACAAGTCGAAAAAAGATTCTTATGCATATGAAAGACCCGCGGCGCATATGCCTACGGGTCTTTTTTTACGCTTCCTTGTATCTGAGGATCCCTCTCTCATTCTCCAGCCGAAATATAGCTCGCCAGTTGATCTGATTCTGACGCAGAGTCGCCTTTATACGCTCTATGCCTTCCGCGTTCGTCGTCAGTGAAATACCGTAGCCACAGCTTCCGAAAAGCTGAGCAGGAGTCTTCATCAAGTTTGTATTGATCCCTGACTGCTGAAGACGATCCCGAGCATATGCGGCCATATAGAAGGAGGAGGAAAACACGATAACGTATTCGCTCATTCTCATCCTCTTCTTCATCCTTCAACTTCAGTTTTCTGTCCTTGGTATATTTACACTTTAAATCAGTGTCTTTAGCATTCGTATGTAGATCTCATGAAGCTTCGCGACTCTTATCCCCGCATCAGCTACCAGGGGGTATCTTCCAACCTCCTGCCCATCCTTCAGTGCGATTAGTTCTCCCACTTTATCTCCTGCATTCACGGGTGCTTTCAGTTTATCAAACAGAATCACCTCAGTAGTCACCTGGTCACGCTCCCCCTTTTTCACGAGGAGGTTGATGTCCGAATCGGCTATGGCGTTGATTGTCGTCGGAGAGCCCTTTTCAACGCTTATGGACCCTAGTACTTCCCCCTGCTCAGCAATCACGGCACTCTCGCAAATCGCAAAGCCGTAATCCAATAGCTTCATGGTTTCCCCCCACCTGTGCTGGGTAGTATCGCATCCCAGTACTACTGCGATAAGGGTCAAGTCTTCCTTTGTGGCAGAACCGGATAAGCAGTAACCGGCCTCTTGGGTAAAGCCTGTTTTAATACCGTTGGCACCTGGATAAAGTTTGATCAGGCGGTTGGTGTTCGTAAGACCGAACTCTGTCTGTTCCTTGTCTGCCAATCCCACCAGTACTTTTGTCTGCCAGGTGTTGAACCACTCATGAGCAACTTTGTGCTTCAGGAGTTCTTTCGACATCAGTCCTATATCATATGCACTGGTGTAATGATCCGCCACCGGAAGTCCATTGGTATTCACAAAATGAGTGTCATCCATACCCAATTCCTGTGCTCTTTTGTTCATCATTTCTACAAAAATTTCTTCTGTACCGGCTACATATTCGGCACTTGCAACACAGGCATCGTTTGCACTGCCGATAGCCATTCCCTTTAAAAGGGTTTCTACGGTCTGCTGCTCACCCTGCTCCATATACATTTGACTTCCGCCCATGCTAGCTGCCCTTTGACTGATGGTAACTTGATCCTGAAGCGAAATCTGGCCTCGATCCACAGCCTCCAGTACCAGTAACATGGTCATGATCTTAGTGATGCTGGCCGGAGGCAGCTTTTCGTGGCTGTTCTTTTCATAGAGAACGGTACCGCTGCCGGAATCGATGAGTATAGCAGACTTAGCGGTTTCCGCCACCATGGCTGCGGTGTCGGTTTTCTCTGTGACAGGCACTGCTGTCTCAATCACCTTCAGATCATCGCTGACAAGCACATCCTGCTCTCCTCCATATATTTCCGGAGTCATTAATACCACAGTGGACAGAATCAGCAGAAATACCAGAGTCCAACAGGTAAGCTTATATGAAAACAATTAAAAAACCCCCTCCCTAATCTCTAGTACTAAAGATATTTCAATTGCAGGGGGTTTATTCTATCAAGGTTGCGAATTGTTCACTTATCTTGATTTATTCCATGATCTCGATTTCATCACCGGGTCTGACAACTCCTCCGGTCAACACTTCAGTAAAGATTCCCTCCTTGGGCATGATGCATTGTCCCACCTTTTTCATGATCTCGCAACCGCTGTGGCACTCCTTGCCGATCTGGCTCACCACATGGAAGGTTTCACCGATTCTCAGCTTTGTTCCCACAGGGAGGGTGTACAGTTCCAACCCTTCTACTGTCAGATTCTCAGCAAATATGCCTACACAGAGGTCTTCATTGCCCGTGGAGGCGATCATCTTATCTACACTTTCCTGCGCCAGAAGGCTGACTTGCCGCTTACCAGGTCCGGCGTGCGCGTCTCCTTGTATGCCGAATCCTTCTACCATGACTACACTATCCACGGGTTTTTTCACCACACCCTTAGTCTCACTGGTGTTCACTGCTTTCACAATTCCCTTTGTCATTACAACTCCTCCAATAGCAACTCTCCGGATCGGCCTCCGGTTTTTTTAATCAGTCGGATGTTTTGTATCTTCATCGTTTTATCTACTGCCTTGCACATATCATAAATAGTCAGCGCCGCTAATGAGACGGCGGTAAGAGCCTCCATTTCGATTCCCGTCTGCCCGTTTGTGGAAAGAGTAGCGGTGATTTCCACTCGATCTTCTTTGATGGCGAAGTCCATGTCACAGCCGGATATAAAGATGTTGTGGCACATAGGAATCAAGTCCGATGTCTTTTTAGCCCCGGTAATACCTGCAATTTGGGCAACACCAATAACATCTCCTTTTTTCATACTGCCCTCTTTAATCTTTTCCATCGTTTCGGGGAGCATGAGAATCTCAGCCCGGGCTATGGCAGTCCGATCTGTAATGGCTTTGTCCCCTACATCCACCATTTTCGCTCTTCCCTCTGCATTTATATGTGTAAACTCGCTCATGTTTAACCTCCTATTTGTCCCATGTCCCGCTCCATCAACTCTCCTTGGGAGAGCCGATGAGTCATAGGCTTATTGGATACAGCCTGCATAATCAAGGTTTTCATTGCTTCTCGATCACCCAATGCCGGTTTCAGATCAATTTCACTTCTGCTGTGCAAACAGCTTAAGATGTGACCGTCTGCAGTAATCCGGATTCGGTTGCATTTATGGCAGAAGGTATGGCTCATGGGTTCAATCAGTCCGACCAGCCCCTTCCCTCCGGGCAAACGGTAATACCTTGCAGGAGAAGATGGATCATCCCGCGGCTCTTCCCGTAGCTCATTGCACAGCTTAGGCACTGCGTCAGCGGACATATATTTACCATAGGCAAATTCTTGTTGACCTTCAAAAGGCATCAGCTCGATAAAGCGAACATCGATGGGATTGTCTCTTGTAAACTCTACGAACCGGGAAATCTCATCATCGTTGAATCCCTTCATCAATACCACATTGATCTTGATGCGGTCAAATCCCACAGACCTTGCAGCATCTATCCCGGCAAGAGCTCTTTTCAGGTCCCCTCCCCGGGTAATCGTGCGGTACCTTTCCTCATCAAGGGTATCCAGGCTGATATTGACTCTGCGGACTCCGGCATTCCTCAGCTCCTTTGCATACCTTGGCAAAAGCAAACCATTCGTGGTGACGGCGAAATCCTTGAGCCCGCTAATTTTACCGATCTCCCGCATCATAGTAAGCATACCGTGACGGACTAAAGGCTCTCCGCCGGAAACACGAATTTTATCAATGCCAAGTTCAAGCAATGCTTTCGATATTTCAACAAAATCTTCAATGCGAAGGATCTCTCCGCAATCTTTTTTGGTCACTCCCTCTTCCGGCATGCAGTATTGGCATCTCAGGTTGCACAAATCCGTTATGGAAATTCTGGCATAATGTATTCTGCGACCGTATGTATCAATCATCTGGCACACTCCGAGGCTTGTCCGAGGAGGATCTCCAAACCGTGCTCCAGGGGAGAAAGGATATATTCAAGAGACTCACGGACCGCTTTGGGACTGCCCGGAAGGTTTATAATAAGAGTATTACCGTGAATGCCACTAACGCCGCGGGAGAGCATTCCTTTCGGCGTCACCGAGAGGCTGTTTATGCGTATCGCTTCCGATATACCGGGAGTCTCTCTCTCAATGACAGACTTCGTAGCCTCCGGGGTTATATCCCTTGGGCTGAAACCTGTGCCCCCTGTGGTGATTACCAGATTGAGGCTCATCACATCCGACATTCTGAGGAGTTCTTCTTCGATCTCCCCCTTTTCATCAGCAACAATGCAGTATCTCTCTATGCGATAGCCTGCCTCTGTCAGGATCTCCTCTACAACCTTGCCACTCACATCTTCCCGAAGTCCTGCAGCCCCTTTGTCACTAACCGTGAGAACTCCCACAGTAAAGGTTCGTTTCTCCATATATTCCAGTCCTTTCGCATTCCATTCAAATTCCATTCAAAACTGCCCCCGGAGCAATGGTCACCGCACCTGGCGCGGTGTGCCCCGTAGAAACCGTGAAACCCCGTACCGTTTTGCGTGAAGCGCATAAAAACGGCGGTTTCCGAGGGGCATATCGCGTCAGGTGCGGTGACCATTGCCCCGGGGGGATCTATATAAATACTGTGATTTTTACTTATACTACAATCTTTTTTATAAGAGGTCCGCTCTGTGGTATATCAAGTGATATGACGAACGCACCGAAAGCCTCCAATGCCGCTTTCTTCACGCGATCCGCATCATTACCAAAAACCGTTGCCAGGAGCGTACCGGCCTCCACAGTATCTCCAACCTTTTTCGACATAAGTAAACCCGCCGAAAGATCGATAGCATCGTCTTTTCGTTCCCTTCCTGCCCCTGCATGTTGGGAAGCCAACCCTATGCGCCTGGCATCGATGGAAGCTACAAACCCTGCCTCTTTCGAAAGCACCTCTTGGCTATAAGAAGGCTGAGGAAAGAGACTATAGTCTTCTAAAACTCCCGGATTTCCACCTTGACCTGCAATGAACTCCCTCATTTTTTCCAATGCGGCTCCAACCGTCAGAGCTTTTTCTACCAATGCTCTTCCCTCTTCAGGCGTCCCCGCTTTTCCTCCGCAAAAGACCATATATCCCGCTAATGTCAGTGAAAGCTCAGTAATATCATCAGGGCCGTCTCCCCGCAATGTCTCGATTGCTTCGATAACCTCCAGGCTGTTGCCGACAGCGTTTCCCAGAGGTTGATCCATGTCGGTAATCAGTGCAATGGTCTTTTTGCCATCGGCATTGCCGATGCTTACCATGTTGTGAGCCAGCTCTTCTGCAGCTTCCAACGTCTCAACAAAAGCACCCTTACCGCACTTGACATCCAAAACGATAGCATCACTGCCCGCCGCAAGCTTCTTGCTCATGATGCTGGAGGTAATCAGGCTGATATTATCCACTGTTGCTGTTACATCCCGCAATGCGTAAAGCTTTTTATCCGCAGGTGCAATTTGCCCGGTTTGACCGATTACGGAAATGCCGATGCGATTGACCAGATCGAGAAAGTCACCTTCCGAAAGCGTTGTCTGAAATCCAGGAATGGATTCCATCTTATCAACAGTGCCACCGGTAAAGCCCAGACCTCTTCCCGACATTTTTGCGATGGGTACACCGCAGGCCGCAGCTAAAGGACCTACGATAAGAGTAGTCTTGTCCCCTACGCCACCTGTGCTGTGCTTATCTACTTTTATCCCTTCAATAATGGAAAGATCCACCACGTCACCGGAATGCCGCATAGCGTCCGTCAGCAAATAGGTCTCCTCCGAATTCATTTCCTGAAAGTATATGGCCATAAGAAGAGCTGACGCCTGATAATCCGGAATGCTGCCTTTTGTATAGCCCTCAATAAAGAATCGGATTTCTTCCTTATTCAGGGCTTCTCCTTGTCTCTTTTTATAGATGATATCATACATATTCATTTGCTTGATTACCCCCTATATACAATTACATTTACATTTACAAGTCCCGATGAGCGTATCCCCGTAGAAACCGTGATCATATTGAGGCTTTTATGAGCGACTATGGAAAGCGAATCAAAAAGCCGTCGGTTTCCGAGGGGATATGCTCGGCGGGACGCAATTACTACTGAATTAAAGACAGAAAACTGGTTCCGATGGAGGTCGTCTCCACTCCAAGATATTCTGCTATCGTTGCTGCCAAGTCCGCAAAAGTGGACCGCGTCCCCAGATTTAAGCCGGGGCGTATATTCTTTCCGTAGATCAATGCCGGAACATGCTCTCTGGTATGATCCCATCCAGGGTGTCCTGGATCATTTCCATGGTCCGCACAGAGAATCAGAACATCATCCGATTTCATAGTCTTCATGATTTCGGGCAGTCTGCTGTCGAATTCCTCAAGAGCCGACCCATAGCCCCTACCATCTCTTCTGTGACCAAACAGGGAGTCAAAATCCACCAAGTTAGTGAAAAGCAAGCCCTCAAAATCTGCGTTCATTGCCTGAACGGTCTTGTCGATACCATCCCCATTGCTGCTGGTATGGACTGAAATATCCACACCCCGGCCGTTAAAGATATCGCTGATCTTTCCTACCGCATAAACGGTCATACCGGCATCTTTCACCATGTCCAGCAAAGTCCTATCTCCCGGGGAGATCGCGTAGTCCTTTCGGTCGGAAGTCCTGACATATTCCTCTCCAACCTCTATAAAAGGCCGAGCGATGACCCTTCCCACCTGAAGGTCACCTACAAGCATTTCCCTTGCAATTTCGCAATAACGGTACAGCTCCTTCAAGGGGACCACCTCCGTATTGGTGGCGATCTGGAAAACGCTGTCTGCCGAAGTGTAAACAATGGGCTTTCCTGTAGCTTTGTGCTCCGGACCCAATTCCTTAATAATTTCCGTACCGGAAGCCGCATAGTTTCCCAGAGTACCAATCCCGATAGCGCTCTCATACGCTCTCATAAAGTCATCGGGAAACCGCTCGAAGGTTTTAAAAGGTACTGGTGTGTAGAGTCCTGCAATTTCCCAGTGCCCTGTAATCGTATCCTTCCCTTTGGACTTTTCCGCCAACCTACCATAAGAGGCCAGAGGGTCCGCTTCCTTCTCCAGTACTTCTACCCCATCGATGAGTCCCAATCCCATTTTGTTGAGGTTGGGAATGTGGAGATCCGGCTTTGCTTCCTTGATACTCCCTAACGTATTGGC
>JBAYOC010000016.1:0-10574 GCA_041678465.1 Anaerovoracaceae bacterium
GATCGCCGCCTCTATTGCAGAGCCATTGGGTATCCCTGCCTATATTTACGATGCCGTTTCCTCTGATGAGTTTTGTGACTTGGCACGAGTAACGGGCATGCCGGAATTTACTCGCAGAAATTTTTCTCATGTTCTCAACGCCAAGGCTATGGGCAGGAAATACGCAAAGAAGGCAGACGGATCTTACAGTGATTACAATTTGATAATCGCCCATCTCGGTGGAGGAATTTCCATCAGCGCTCATCAAAAGGGCAGGATCATGGATTCCATCAGTGATGACGCAGGACCTTTTTCTCCGGAACGCTCCGGTAGCATGCCCCTTAATTTTATTGTAGAACTCTGCTATTCCGGCAAGTTTACAAGGGAGGAAGTGCTGAGAAAGATTAGGGGCGGAGGCGGGCTGAAGGCTCACCTGGGCACTGCCGATTGCCGGGAGATTGAAAAGAGGATAGTCGCAGGGGATGAGTATGCAAAGCTAATATATGAAGCGATGGGTTATCAGATCGCCAAAGGAATCGGAAACATATGCACAGTTTTTGATGGCCCAATCGATGCAATCATCTTGACAGGCGGGGTGGCTTATTCCAAGATGATCACAGAAATGGTAACAAAGAGAGTTGATTTCATTGCACCGGTCGTATTATTTCCCGGGGAAAATGAGATGGAATCCCTGACCTTGGGAGCGCTACGGATCCTAAGAGGAGAGGAATCAGCCAAAGAATACATCTAAGTCTGCAGCCACAGGGACAGACCCCGTGGTTGATTTTGCCCCCACGGGGTCTGTCCCTGTGGCTGTTTTATAGGTATTTGCCATGTAGCTTTCTTTTTAACCCCCTGGAGAGCCAAAGGATAGGCGCAGACAGCACGAACCAAAGCAGGGTATAGAGTAGACAAACCTGCCCCATAAAATGCAGAGGATAATGAGAATAATCCCAAACATTCCAACCCAAAGCTAGATTGAAGACGCAACCGAACAAAAACTCGATACCGGTTATGACCAGAGCCCCTATGAGGCAACCCTTCCAAAGTGGAAAGGATCTGCTTCCTGTAAATATGTGATAGAGGATAACAAAGCTGAGTCCACCTGCAAAAAACATAGTCCAATGTGTAAACCCACGAAAAAGAATCTCAAGCCCGCTGTAGACTGCTGCTCCCAATACAAAAACAAACATATATTCAAAAGTGCGCGCCATACTTTATCCTCCACAGTTTTATTATTGATATGTGTAGTGTTTGTGGGTGACGCAGAAATTAACAGCTGAAAAATTTTCCGAAATTATATTGTAAAAATACCGCAACTGCGGTATTATGGATGTCGAGCCATAAATCTGCGGGTGTAGTTCAATGGTAGAACGTGGCCTTCCCAAGGCTAAAGCGAGAGTTCGATTCTCTTCACCCGCTCCAAAACAAAAAGCCCATCACTGATGGGCTTTTTGTTTTGGAAGGAATCGAGGAGAATCGAACTCGCAAGCAAAAATCTATAGCCCTTGACAAAATACTGGCATCAACCTAATATTAGACTATATCCAATAGCCTTCTCTCATTTGAAACTGAGGTAGTTGATTATGTCTAATAAAAATAATAGTATGATAGATGCTAATATAAAATGTTCCTGCAAGGGTTATAATCTGGACAAATTGCTCCAGCCTAACATCCTTATTCTGCTTGCAAAGAAGAGTTTACACGGGTATTCAATAATTCAGGCACTAGAAAAAAAGGACCTATTTTTCGGAGAAAAAGCAGACAATACCGGAATCTACCGCACGCTTAATAAGCTGGAAGAAAAGGGTATGATACGATTTGAATGGGAATTGGAAAATACCGGTCCGGCCAGGAAAGTGTATCATATAACTGATGAGGGCCTTACATGCCTCTCCAACTGGATCGTTACCTTGGAGAGTTACCACAAGATCATAGAGGGTATGACGGAAGAGGCAAAATTAATCTTAGATAAATAAGCAAAAGGCCGAATTACGTTAATCCCCTGGCCATATGTAGAGGTGTCTGACATTTATAAAATTGTCCGACACCAAATACAGATGTGTTTAGATATGATCTTCACTATCTGGCCGCTTACCGCTATACTGCTTCGTCAATTTGCTGCTGGAGCTCGGCAATATGTTCGGTCCAACTCTTTACCGCACTCGTGTCACCCTTGTCCTGAGCCTTCCGAAGGGCCTGTTTGTATGACAAAAGCTTAAATTTCATTGTACGCTTGTCCATGAAGTCACCTCCTTAAATAATAATTATACCACATTTTATGCATATATGCAAGAGGAGACAGCTCTTTCCAAGTGAGAATTTTCTTGCTATAATAATACTGTTCCACGATTTGTAAAAGGAGGCAAAATGACGATTCTACGAATAGAGAACCTTTGTAAAAGCTATCAAATGGGTGAGGTGGAAGTAAAAGCTCTGACCGATGCCACCTTCGATATCAATAAAGGAGAATTTGTAGTAGTTCTAGGCCCCAGCGGTTCCGGCAAGAGCACGCTGTTGAACATCATCGGGGGTATGGATTCTCCTAGCTCAGGGAAAGTGTTTTTCAAAGGAGAGGAAATCACCGGGTTTGATGAAAAGAGACTTACGGAATTCAGACGCAGCCGTGTGGGTTTCGTCTTTCAGTATTACAACGTCATGGCCAGCCTCACTGCAGAGGAAAATGTGGAGCTGGCAATGGAAATCGTCGAAGACCCATTATCAGTAGACGAAGTGATTCAAGCCGTGGGCCTGGGAGAGAGGAGAGATCATTTTCCATCCCAATTGAGCGGTGGGGAACAACAGAGGGTTTCCATAGCGCGGGCGATAGCAAAAAACCCGGAGCTGCTCCTCTGCGATGAACCTACAGGTGCTCTGGACTACGATACAGGAATTGCAATTATGTCCCTGCTCCGCAAGCTGAACCGGGAAATGGGAAAAACCCTCATCGTCATCACGCACAATTCGGACATCGCCCTAATGGCAGATCGTGTGATACGAATGAGAAGCGGCGAAATCACTGAGGACACTGTCAACCTAAACCCTGTTAGCGCAGAGGAGATTAAGTGGTAATGGCCAAATTGGATCTCATGCTGCTTCGCATGATTAAAAACTCCAAAAGTCAATTCCTTGCCGTCTTGATTATTATCGTGGTGGGCATTTGCGTATATACCTCTATGAACATGGCGTCCGATAACCTAGGCCACACTTTAGACAGCTATTATGAAGAGAATAGATTTCCTGACCTCTTCGTTCAGGTCATGGGTGTTCCTGTGCAAGAAACGGAGCGGTTGCAAGGCATTGCGGGAGTGTCTGATGTCTCGGGCACCCTCACCATGGACGTACCGGTTCTTTCCGCCGACACAGAGAGGCGCAAAACCTTGCGTTTGTACACTACGAAGGGAGACCCACGGGAGCTGAGCGGGTCTATCTTATTAGAAGGCAGACCGCTATCCCAAGGAAGGAAGGAGATCTGGCTCATCAGCCAGTATGCGAAAGCAAATGGAATTGTGCCCGGAGATGAAATCCGAATCCAGGTTTCCGGGATGGACCACACTCTAACGGTAGTTGGCGTTGTGGCCAACCCTGAATTTATTTACCTCATAGAAAATGCCCAGTCCATTATGCCCGACGAAAGCAACTTTGGTGTGGGGTATCTGTCGGAAGCTACAGGGCGCATGATCATGGGTGAAGGTCAGAACTACAATTATATTCGGATCGAATATGAGCCCGGAGTGGATGAAGAAATATTGACTGAGGCGGTGGAAGAACAACTCAAGCCATATGGGATCAACAGCGTTACGAAGCGTGAAAATCAATTGAGCAATGCGATCATGCAGGAGGAATTAAATAGTTTGACCATGATGTCCGACTCTCTACCTTTTCTTTTTCTTTTCACTGCAGGTTTTATCCTCGTGATGATCTTATCCCGGATGGTTAAGAATGACCGACTTAAGGTTGGTGTCCTGAAAGCCATCGGATATGGAAACAAGCCCATACTGTTGCATTATACGAAGTATGCTATAGTAGTTGGGATTATCGGCGGACTTTTAGGCAGTTCCCTGGGTATGGCTTTGGCCGGAGCGATGACCAAGCTGTACTTAGAGTTTTTTAACCTGCCCCTGTTAAGGCTTGAATTCGATATTACCTATATTTTCACAGCTATACTTTTGACAGCGCTATTCTGCGTTGTTTCCGGTATAATCGGAGCAAGGGGTGTGCTAAAGATTGCCCCTTCCGATTCCATGCGGGAGGAACCGCCCAAAAAGGGCAAGCGCATTCTGCTTGAGCGGGCCCCCTTTGTCTGGAAGCGGTTTTCTTTCAGTCGCAAGCTGGTCATGAAGAATATTTTCCGGAATAAAAAGCGTACCATTTTTGTAATCACCGGTGTGACGCTGACTTACGGGATGATGATGTTTACTGTGACAATGCCGGAGGTAGTCGATCAGTTGATGAACCAGCACTTCACAGAGTTTCAGAGGATGGACTACAATATTGGGTTTTATAAACCCACTGATGAGAGTGCGGTTGGTGATTTGTACCATTTGATTGACATAGACTATGCAGAAGGAAAAGTCGAATTTCCATTTGAATTATCCAGAGGTCACAAGAAGCAATCTGTGAACATTCTGGGGCTGGAGAAGGATACGCGCTTTTATTCCTTTAAGGATGCGGGAGATAAGCCGGTGTACGTCCGGGAGGGCGGGATTTTGCTATCGGAAAACCTGGCGAAATCATTGAATGTCGGAACGGGTGATAACATACAGATTAAGAGCTTCCTTACGGAGAAAACGGAACTTGACCTGCCAGTTGCCGGGGTGATAAAACAGTCTCTCGGCATGAACGCCTACATGGAAATCGATGAAATGAGAAAGCGGTTGCTGGAGGAGGGCATGGTTACCGGGGTTTTTTTGGACTCCGGTGATGATGCAATTTCGGAAAAGCTACTGAAAGCCGCAAATATTGCTTCGGTTATGTCCACGCAGGATATGCGAGATGTTTATGAAGAATATATGGAATTGATTATTGTCAGTATCGGTTTTATGCTGTTTTTTTCCGGAATTATCGGATTCTGTATCGTGTACATTTCTACCATGATCAGCATCAGTGAGCGGGAAGGCGAGTTTTCATCCCTGCGGGTTCTGGGTTTTACAAAGATGGAGATTTTCCGGATGATACGCAGAGAAAACAATATGATTACGGTGATAGGAATCTTGGCGGGAATCCCCGTTGGGTGGATGTTTTGCAAATACAGTTCAGAGGTTTTCAGCACGGATATCTACAGCCTGGATATGATGCCAACCCTTGGGACGGCAATATGGGCAGGTGTTTTTACAGTTGGTTTTGTGGTATTAGCGCAGCTTGCAACCTATCGAAAAATACGGAAGCTGGATTTCCTGCAAGCCTTGAAAAATAGAGCCGGATGAAGAATAGGAAAGACTGGAAAGGATGGTTACCCCATGAAAAAAGATAAAAAGAAAAGATGGATCATTGCGATCGTATTGCTTTTCGTGCTCGTAGCGTCTGCCATTGGCATGCTTTATACGGGAGGGGTCGAGGCAGAGGTGGTGTCAGTAGACAAAGGGCCGGTCCGAAAGCTGATTAAAGAAACGGGTACAGCGGAATCTGGTAATGCAATCGTCATTGCCTCCAATTTTTCCGGGGAAATTAAAGGTGTCATCGTAGCGGAAGGTGACTCTGTCAATGCAGGGGATCTTCTGCTCACAGGGGATGAGAGCGTGGCGCAGTTGGATTTGAAGAGCCTCCGAGCGCAGCTGTCCGGTTTGGAAGTCTCCCATGGAAGGGCTAGAGAAGCGGTGAGCAAGAACAAGATCCTCTATGATCAGGGTGCTTTGAGTCGGGAGGAGTACGATGCGGCAATGGCCGCGGAAAAGGAATTGGCAGCTCAGGTATCTTCCTTGCGCTACTCCATAGAGAGCTTTGCAAAAGCTTCCGGGGCTTCGGGAGTCACGGCACCAATCCATGGGACGATAACCGAGGTCTACGCCAAGGAGGGAGAGTATGCGGTGATCGGCGCAGGTCTGTTTGAAATTTCGGACTTGCAAGATCTGTATATAGAAGTGGATCTAATTGCAGGGGATGCAGATAAGGTGGAAGTGGGAGATCAAGTCCTGGTTTATGCAGGGGACAGCGGCGGTCTCCCTGCCACGGGCAGCAGCGTCCGCCGCATCCATCTAAAAGCCAGGGAAGAGCTGTCGGGTCTTGGAATCATGCAGAAGAGGGTCAAAGTTGAAATTCAGATGGAGCCCACGATTTCACTGCGGTTGGGCAGCGATGTGGATATTGAAATTGTCATAGATGAGACGGAAAATACACTGCGAGTTCCGGTGAGCGCGGTTTTCAAGCTGGATGGGGACCACTATGTCTTCGTTGCAGAGGACGGCAAGGCTCGTATGCGGCAGGTCGAAATAGGATTGGAAGGCGATGACCATATTGAAATAGTATCCGGTTTGGCGGTAGGGGAAATGGTGATACGTTCGCCGGGAAACGAAATAGAGGATGGCGTTCGAGTTAATTAGGGAAGCAGGGGGACGGTTCTTTTGCTTCCTCTTATCCTGCTTAAGGAAGCAAAAGAACCGTCCCCCTGCTTCCTTCCTCCGGTTGCAAATTTGGCCGTAAGATGAGATAATAGATTATAATATTCTGACAAATGTCCACGTATATTGACGTTCTAGGAGATTGACAATGAATATCAAAGAAATCGCTCGCCGAGCAGGAGTATCTGTTGCAACGGTGTCCCGAGTTTTGAACCACCCCGAGACGGTGGCTCCAAAGACCCGTCAACGCATCCTTACGCTCATGGAAGAGATGGACTACAAGCCCAACTGGTTCGCCAGAGGTTTGAATTTTAATAAAACAGACACCATTGCTTTGCTGATACCAAATATCATGAACCCAGCTTACGTGGAGGTCGCAGAAGGCGTGGAGTCCGTAGCAAACCAAAAAGGCTACACAGTGCTCCTCGGTATCACTGAAGGTGAGGAGAAAAAGGAGAGGAAATATATACAGACTCTCATCGACCGCCATATTGACGGCGTTATTTTAGTGTCCTCATTACTTAACAACGATGACTTAAATCACATGAAACAGCAAGGGATCGCCGTGGTACTGATAGGAGAAAACAGCGACAATTCTCCTGAGCCGATCGTTCGTATCGACTGTTGTGCCGCTGCTTATCAAGCAGTACAGCACCTGCTCAATAGCGAACATAAGTACATAGCCCTAATCTACGGAAAAGCCCCTGCAATGGAAAACAAGAGAAAAATAGAAGGGTACAAAAACGCTCTCAAAGAAGCGGGCATTGCCTTGAGAACGGACTTTCTGATCCGGGAAGAAAACACCATTGAAGGTGGCTACGTAGCCACCAGAAAACTGCTGGCATTGAAGAAACCGCCCCGCGCTATTTTTACCAGCTCGGATTTGCTGGCCTTCGGTGTCATCGACGCTCTGCGGGATTCGGAACTACGCATTCCCGAAGATGTGGCCGTCATGGGTTTTGACAATATTCGCATGTCCAGCCTGATGGTACCGAAACTCTCCACCGTTGCCAAACCCCTTCATAAAATGGGGCTTTCCGGAGCCAGGCTACTCCTCGATGTCATCGAGAGTGGACGAAACGGCGACATGGTCATGAAGGAAATCATACTCCAATCAAAGTTAAAAATACGAAAGTCCTGTGGACATAAAGAGAGAATAAAAGAAATATTTTAAAGTAGTGCAAGGAGCAGACTATGAAAACCAATTTTTTAGGGTTATCGCTGAAGAGCCCTATAATTGTAGCCGCGGGACCGTGGAATCGCGATGGTGAAAGCATCCGGAGAAGCCTGGCAACGGGGGTTGGTGCAGTGATCACGGAAACCATCGTCAGCGATCCCATCATCGATGTAAAACCCCGCATAGCCTACGACGGCCTCGGTGCTCAAAATATTCGCTTGTTCAGCGACGTGCAAATCGAGGGCTGGGAGCGGGAAATGGACATTGCTAAAAGCAACGGCGGCGTCGTAATCGCAAATGTTTCTGCCCACACCCCTTCGGAATTGGCGTATTTAGCGGTTAAGATGGAAAAATACGGCGCCGACGGTATTGAACTAGGGCTCTCCACCCCAATGGGAGTGGACCTTGAAGTGGTAGCGTCCCATCCGGAAGAAGTGTACGAAATGACACGTTATGTGGTGGAAAACGTTAAAATTCCTGTCATGGTCAAGCTTTCACAGAATGTTACCAACCTTCCCAGAGTTGCCAAGGCTGTTCAAATGGCCGGAGGCTCCGCTGTCTCCGCTATCAATGCCATTCGCTGTATTTTAGGTGTGAATATCCAAACCATGGAGCCCTTGCTCCCCACTTACGGCGGTTATTCCGGTGTTCCTATCAAACCCCTGGGGCTTGCATCGGTAGCTTCCATTGCTCAAACCGTGGACATTCCCATCTGTGGAATCGGAGGGATTGATTCCTACAAAAACGCGTTGGAATACATCATGTTAGGCGCTTCGGCAGTACAGGTAGGCACGGCGCTAATGATCAAGGGTCGCGATTGTATCACGCAAATGGTGGAAGACCTGGACCGTTGGGGCGAAGAAAACAACATCAACAATGTCAAAGAAATTCGCGGCAAAGCCTTAAGCAAGCTAAAATCCTTTGAAGAAATTAAAACTGACCCGCTCACCTGCCATGTGGACAATCAAATCCCTTGCATCACAGATTGCAACATGTGCATAGAGGCATGCATGTACGGCGCTGTCAGCAGGCTTGAAGATGGCGGAATTCATATCGACCCTCAGAAGTGCACGGGTTGCGGGCTTTGCACTTTCCTCTGTGAACCGAAAAAGCTGTATCTGAAATGGTGATTAAATGGTAATTCACAGGTAGCGAGAACCAAGACTTTTCGCACTGTTCATGAAATTAACGAAATTTGTGCAGAATTTCAACTAATAGGTGAATGCAAGCTATGATTCGTTCAATTTTGCTCAAAATTTCAATTAATACGTGGAAAGATGGGACAAAATAGCGAAAGAATCACATACTACTTGAAATTCTGCACATCTGGCCGACAAGAGCATATACCCCACCCGGAGCTGAGCCCAAGATTTCAACTGCTCCAGGCAAAATTAGTTGTTTCAATTTTCTATTATTTCGACCAATTCTCTTGCATATTGTCGAAGAGATGGTACAATGTAAATACCATGTAACTGGTTACAACACTATCGGATATAGATCGATATCCGTTAAGATGTTAAGCAATCCGTAGTAAGGAAGGAGTGAGATGCGTTGAGTAAGGTAGATAAGAGGAAGTACACCGACGAGGCAGATTATGGCTACAATCTCAGAACAGCAAGAGAAGAAGCGATGAGGTGCCTCCTGTGTATTGACGCCCCTTGCAGCAAAGGCTGCCCTGCCGGAACAGATCCGGGAAGTTTCATCCGTTCCATTCGATTCAATAATGTGAAGGGTGCTGCCGAAACGATCCGGAAAAACAACATTTTAGGAGGATCCTGTGCAAGGATTTGCCCCTACGATCGGCTTTGCGAAGAAGAATGCAGCAGATGCGGAATCGACAAACCGATTCAGATCGGCAGACTTCAGAGATTCGCAGTCGAGCAGGAAAAAGCATTAAAGATGAAAACACTGGAAGCTCCCAAGAAGAAGAAACCCTTCAAGGTTGCTTGTGTAGGTGCCGGCCCCGCTTCATTGGCCTGTGCCGCAAAGCTTGCTCAAGCAGGCTATCAAGTTACTATTTATGAGGAGAAGGACAAAGCCGGAGGTGTTCTGACCTATGGAATCACACCGAGCCGTCTTCCCGAACATGTAGTAGCTTTCGATGTGAAAACAGTTAAAGATCTGGGTGTAAAGTTCGTATTCAACACCAAAGTAGGAAAAGATGTAGATCTCAATGAGCTGGGCTTCGATGCCGTATTTATTGGTGCCGGGCTTTGGGGAACCACGCTTCCCAATATCCCCGGAATCGACAAAAAAGGCGTTTGGACAGCCATCGATTTCCTGAAAGAAGGCAGAACGAAAAAAGAGAACTTCTACCCCGGCGACAATGTAATCGTCATCGGCGGCGGCGACGTAGCTGTGGATTGCGCGGTTACCGCCAAGCTCTTGGGTTCGAAGAATGTACATATTGTCTACAGAAGAACCATTGAAGAAGCTCCCGCAAATATGACTGAATTCCAGTATGCACTTTCTCTAGGAATCGGCATGACCACCGACATGGCTCCGGCTGAAGTTCTGGGAGACAAGAAAATTGACGGAATGGCATTCAACGGTCGTGACGGCGTTTCCGGCTTGAAGCTCAAGGCAGATGCCGTAGTATTTGCCATCGGACAGAAACCCGAGGACATGACAGCTATAGCAGGGGTCAAGGTCACGGAAAAAGGTAGAGTCAAAGCAACTGCCAGCGGCAAGACCAACCTAGCAAAGGTCTTTGCAGCGGGCGACGTTGTAAATGGCGGAAAGACAGCGGTTGAGGCCGTTAAAGAAGGAAAAGATGCGGCTGACAGCATCATTGCCTACCTTGCAAAGAAAGAAGGTGTGAAATAAGATGGCTGTTAAGAAAGATTTATCGATTGAATATA
>JBAYOC010000017.1:0-10490 GCA_041678465.1 Anaerovoracaceae bacterium
AATTAGTTGGCTTGGAGGGTTATGAGGATAGCTATCCTGATCAATTAAGTGGGGGAATGAAACAGCGTGTCGGATTAGCAAGAGCCTTGGCAAATGATCCTGAGATTTTGCTGATGGACGAAGCCTTCAGTGCACTTGATCCATTAATTCGCCGGGACATGCAGGATGAACTCGTCGACCTTCAAGAGAAAATGAAGAAAACGATTATATTCATAACCCATGACTTGGATGAAGCTCTGAAAATTGGTGACCGGATCATGCTCATGAAGGATGGAGAGGTTATTCAGATCGGAAAACCGGAGGAGATTCTTTCTAATCCTGCAGATGAATATGTAGAACGCTTTGTTCAAGGTGTAAACCGGAGTGATTTATTAACAGCCAAGGATATCATGGTAAAGCCCTGGACCACAGTCACTGAAAACCAGGGACCGCGCTTTGCTCTGGCTGAATGTAGAAAATATGGGCTTGAATCGCTTCTGGTGACAGGGAGTGGGAGAGTAGTAGCGGGGATGGTTACGATTGATGATATAAAAAAAGCCGTCGCAGAAGGGCAACCGTCCTTGCAGCAGATTATCAGAGCTGAGGATGTAAACCGAGTCAGCCTCGATACAAATATCAATGATATCATTGAACCAGCACTGGAGTCATCCGTACCGGTTGCCGTAACCGATAGCGACGGAAGACTGAAGGGCGTAATCATTAAAAGCAATGTGCTGCGAGCATTGATGCAGGAAAGGAGTGATGATAATGCCTAGGATCATGATAGGGAAATTGTTTGAAGGGGTAGTTGACTATTTGCGAGTGTCATGGAAGGTCGTATTCTTGGGTATTCGTGATTTCATAGAAACAATCATTGATTTCATTGAATATGGACTGTCGTATTTTCCTTTCTGGGTGTTGGCCATTGTGATTGCCCTGATTGCATATAAGCGGGCAGGAAAAGGAATTGCTGCTTTTAGTCTGATTGGCATCTTATTTATCGAGAGCATGGATCTTTGGTCGGAAGCAGTTTCAACTCTGTCTTTGATTATTACGGCAACAATCATTGCGCTCCTGATAGGCATTCCAGTAGGGATTCTTTCTGCCAAGTTTGAGTTACTTAATAAAATACTTAGGCCGATCCTGGATCTCATGCAAACGATGCCCGCATTTGTATATCTGATACCGTCTGTATTATTCTTCCGCATCGGACCGGTGCCCGCTGTATTTTCTACCATAATATTTGCTATGCCCCCGGCGATTCGCCTGACCGATTTGGGAATTCGTCAGGTCCCCACCGAGCTGATCGAGGCCGGAGAATCCTTTGGATCCCTTTGGTATCAGATGCTGTTCAAAATACAGCTTCCACTGGCAATGCCTACAATAATGGCGGGGATAAATCAGTGCATAATGCTGGCATTATCCATGGTCGTCATTGCCTCTATGATCGGTGCCGGAGGGCTGGGATCAATGGTACTTACAGGGGTCTCATCACTAAAAGTCGGGATGGCTTTTGAAGGAGGCTTGGCTGTTGTGGTCATAGCGATTATTTTAGACCGTCTTACGCAGGGTAAGTCCGGTAATAATAAGTAACCAACTTACAATACATCTGTCGAAGGCGTTTCAGATTCTATTTGTAAAGTTAACGAATTATTGTGTAAATCAAGGAGGATAAGGATGATAGGAAAAAATACGAAAAGAAAAAGAATGATCACATTGGTCGCAATTATGATGATTGCTGTGTTGATTCTCACAGGCTGTGGCGGTTCCGGAGAAACACCGGGTAAGGGTTCAGATGATAACGAAAAACCGGTACTAGAACTTGGATATGTACAGTGGGCATGTGCTAATGCAAATTCACATATGGTTGAAGCACTGTTAGAAGAAAAATTTGATGTAGAAGTAAACCTCAGAGATATGGATGCGGGACTGCTCTGGCAAAGTGTAGCTACCGGTGACATCGATTTCATGGTTACTGCATGGCTACCGGGAACCCATAAAGCTTACTATGAGAAATTAAATGATGAAGTGGTTGATCTGGGACCTGTTTATGAAGGGGCAGCCATAGGGCTGGTCGTTCCGGCTTATGTCGATATCGACTCAATAGAAGATTTGAATGCCAATGCAGACAAGTTTGACGGAAAGATCATCGGAATTGATGCGAGTGCCGGGATCATGACGGCAGCAGATAAAGCACTGACAGATTATGGTCTGGATATGGAACTTATTCAAAGCAGCGACGCAGCCATGACGGCAGAACTGAAGACTGCGTATGAAGCCAACGAGTGGATCGTGATTACAGGCTGGGCCCCCCATTGGAAGTTTAGTGCCTTTGACTTAAAATTCCTTGAAGATCCCAAGCTTTCATTTGGTGGTGAAGAGACCATAAATGCGGTAACACGTATAGGATTTGCAGATGATTACGCGGAAATCAACGAATTTCTCGGCAACTATTCTCTCACAAGCGCAGAATTTGGATCCCTGATAGCGATTATGGAAGAGTATGAAGACGATAACGAAGCCGCAAAAGCATGGATCGAAGAGAATCGAGATCTGGTAGACAGTTGGTTCAACTAAAGCAAACGCGTCTAGAAATAGATCAACTGATTTTCGGGCGTTAAACCTGCAGTATATAAATAGAATTAAAAAACATGGAGCAGAGACAACACCTGCTCCATGTTTTTTGCGCAAAATCCCCTTGACAATTAAAAACCAGCACAGTATACTATTAATGATTTAGTAAGTTAGTAAACAAGTAGATAAGTAAATCAACCAAAGGGACAGACCCCGTGGCTCATTTTGCCCCCACGGGGTCTGTCCCCCTGGTAGTATAGGAGTGAAAAATGAAAATACCTACAACTTTAAAACACAAACCGGTAATCATATCGGAGAACTACGAGAATATCGATGGACGTTCAGCCTACAATTCCGACGCAAAAGGGCTGTCTTTGGGGCTAGCCCAATGGAATGACCGGGGCAAAGTGGACATCTCTGCAAAAGTGTGGCGCTATACCGGTGAGAAGTGGTCCAGACAGTCGGAAGAGCTTCCCCTGCACAGAGTGCTGGACCTGGCTATCTTCGTATGCCGGGCACAGAAATACTTTCGCGAAGCCTATCGCTTTCCTAAACTCTACGATCCGGAGAACCCCACCATCGATCGAGTGGGCCTTCAAGGAGACGCCATGTCATTAGAGGTCTGCACGGACAACGAAAAAATAGATGAAGATATCCGCTTATTCCGGGATGCATTAGCCAAAGACGACGAGCTGCTGGGCGAGCGCCTGAGCGTATTATCGCGCATATTAAAGGAATTGGGCTATTAGTGTTAGGAACCGGCCGGAGGAGAGCAATGAAATGGACAAACAACGAAAGAAAGAAATCATAACCGAATACAAGCAGCAGAAGACCACAGGAGGTGTTTACCGCATCTATAACAAGGAAACGGGCAAGTGTTTCATCAAAGGGGATACAAACTTAGAAGCGGTAGAGAATCGGTTCCTGTTTTCCCAGAAGATCAATTCCGCTTTTACTATTGTCATGGCAAGAGATTGGGCAGAATATGGACCGGATAGCTTCGCCATGGAAATCTTAGAAAAAATAAAGATTGGCAACGAAGAAAGTCCCCGGGCATTCGGGGACCGTCTGAAAAAATTGGGAGTACAATGGAAGGAAAAGTACCCACCGGAGCTCCTGTACTGATATCAGCAGCAAGGTCTGTCCCTTTGGGGGCAAATTCAACCACGGGGTCTGTCCCCGTGGTTGTTATTCGTAGCGCAATGCTTCTATTGGATCCAACTTTGCCGCTTTTCTTGCCGGATAGAGGCCAAAAAACATACCGACCACAGCCGAAAAGCCGACGGCTAATAGGATCATAAGAGGATCGATGATTACCGGTACGCCGGCAATGCCCATTCCGATAGAGGCAATCCCGATTCCCAGGGCGGTTCCCAAAATTCCGCCGATGGCTGCCAAAATCATGGATTCAATGAGGAACTGTGTCATGATATCTTTTGTTCTGGCTCCCAAAGATTTGCGGATACCGATTTCCCGGGTCCGCTCGGTGACGGAAACCAGCATGATGTTCATGATCCCGATGCCGCCCACTACCAGGGAGATTGCGGCTATGGCTCCAATGGCTACCGATAAGGTCCCCAGAATTGTGTTGATCATATCCATCTGTACTTCTGCGGATTCGTACCGATAGAATTCGGGTTCCTTATCCTTGATTCTTGATAGGTACCTGGCAATATCGCCTCCCAGCAGAGACTGATCCTTTTCTCCGTTGGTGTAGAGCTCTAAATAAGTGGTAGTATCATCCACCGACTGGAGCAGGGAATAAGGAATATAAGTGGTATAGGAGTCACTGGTGTTCAGCTGATCAAACAAGCTGGATTCCTTTCCGTAGACACCTACTATGGTAAGGTCCCTGATCTCTCCGTTGATGGTCACCGCCAAGGTCTCGCCCACGCTATTCACTTTATTGAAGAAATGACGGGAGGCCTTTTCATCAATAACGATGCGGTCTCTTTTTCCGTCCAGATCGCTCTGGTTAATCATTCTGCCATAAGCTATATTCATGTTATAGAATTTATGATAATCTGCAGCAACACCTTGCATATACAGTTTTCCCTGAACCCGCCCTACCTTCGTCTCGCTGGATGCCGATATAGACGGAGCAGCGTAAAGGATATCCTCCGGAAATCTGGCCTTCAGTGCCTCGATGTCTTCCGGCAAAATCAGGTCCGAATACAGGATTGGCCGGTCCCTCACCATTTCCCAGTTGAGGTAAACGTACATATTGTTCATGCCAAAGCTTTGAAATTCCTTACTTACCACCGCTTCCGCACTGGAACCGATGGAGGTAATTGAAATAACGGAGCTGATGCCGATGATAATGCCCAGCATGGTCAGGAAAGAACGCATTTTATTCATTTTGATGGAGGTTAAAGCCAGTTTGATATTTTCAAATAAAAGCATCAAGCCACCTCCCCGGTGCGTTCATCTTTTATGATGCACCCATCCTTAAAGGTGATAATGCGATCCGTGAACTCCGCAACTTCTCGTTCGTGGGTAACGATGATTACAGTATTTCCTTCCTCACGGTTGAGGCGGGAAAAAATATCCATGATTTCAACGGAAGAATGAGAGTCCAAATTGCCGGTAGGTTCATCGGCAAGAATGATTTGAGGCTGGTTTGCCAGAGCTCTGGCTATAGCAACTCTCTGCTTCTGGCCACCGGAAAGCTCGTTGGGCATATGCTCGGCACGATCAGACAAGCCAACCTGTTCCAACAGTTCCTGTGCCATTGTTTCTCTTTCTGTCGCCCGGACTTTTCCATAAATCATGGGCAGTTCCACATTGTGCAGGGCGCTGGTCCTTGGAATCAAGTTGAATGATTGAAAAACAAAGCCAATCTTTTTGTTTCGAACTGTGGAAAGCTCGTCATCTGTTTTCTCATTGATATCGGTTCCTTCCAGATAATAGCTTCCTTCCGTAGGGCGGTCCAGGCAGCCTATAATGTTCATCAAGGTGGATTTGCCGGAGCCGGAAGCGCCCATAATGGAAATGAACTCTCCCTGTTTTATGGACAATGACACATTGTGCAATGCTCTGACCGATATTTCTCCGTTTTCATAGGTCTTTGTAAGGTTCTCAATTTTTATAATCTCTTCTCTCATGCTATCCTGCCTCCCTTACTGCAAGGGGGAGACGAGCACTTGCATGCCATCTGTGAGATCAAACGTCGGATTAAGTACCACCTGGTCTCCTTCCGCGAGAGGAGCGGAGAGCACTTCTAGATAAAAATCGCCTTCGATTCCCGGGGTGATAATGACTTTTTTGATAGTAGTTTCCTCCACAGTCAGAACGAAACTCTCCTCGGTATCCGGATCTTCCAAAACGGCATCAATGGGTACCGTCATGACCTGAGGCCTGCTTTCTATGAGGATCTTCGCTTTGGCCGTTACACCTGCTATAAGGCCGGTTTCTCTTTTATCCACATCGATTTGAACGGGAATCACCATCTCTTTCGAAGTCATGTCCTTCAGCTCTCCCGTTGGTGAGATTCGGCTCAATGTCCCTTGGACGCTTTCTTTACCCAAAACGTCCGCTGTGATGGTAACGGTCTGGCCCACCTTGATTTTACCGATGTCGTACTCGCTGATTTTAACGTCCATCTTCAGCTGCTCTAAATCTTCCACTACAAACATTGGCTTGTTGTCTTCGGTGTCATTGGCGTAGCGACCCAGGTTGACGTTCACCCTGGTGACAGTGCCGGAAATCGGGCTTTTAATGTTGGTTTTTTCGGCAATATCAAAGGAATCCACTGTAATTCGATCGTTTTCATAAGCGTTCTTTGTTCTTATGTAATCGGCCTGTGAAATAGCACCTTCTTCGTAAAGACGTTGAGATGCCTCATAGTTGAAACGGGACTCCTCAAGGGCTTTGGAAGCCTTTCGATATTCGTCCTGCAAAGCCTCCCCGTCCAGCACCGCAAGTACCTGGTCTTTTTTCACCAGATCTCCTTCGGCCACAAGAATGGAAATAATTTCGTAGTTCAGGGAGGAAACCACTTCTGCAGACTGTGAGCCGGAGATGATACCGTTGACGGAAACTGCCTGCTCCAGATCCATAGTTTCAACTGTACCTATGGAAACCTGGGTAAGAATTTCGCCATTTCCCAGCACCCCCGGAAGAATCAAGGCTACCGCAAGTACTACAGCAATAGCACTAAAAATTATAATTTTCTTTTTCTTTTTTAATTTTGATTTTCCTTTTTTCAAAGACTTTTCTCCGGAAGCTTCACCTGCATTGACCGGAGTTTTTCTGTTTTTCTTGGTAAACATGGACACCTCCCATATAGGATCACAAAACGGTTATATTGCATGGCTAATTAATCACCAATTATAGAATATTACAGGCCAAGAGATACTATTCTATAGCCGTCCCACAAAATGCAATCATTCAATATTTACTTGATTAATTATTATCATATCAATTAAATCTAAAAGCACAATTTGTTATTGATTAAAATTCCATTAAATACAGTCCTAAATACATTAGTGAAAAATTCGAATCCTGACGCATTCTAAACTTGTGAGTGACGTTGCTTTGCTTTGTTGATCTGGTAACGTTTCCTGCCTTCTTCAAAGGCGGCTTCTTCATCGGGTGTTTCGAACAATAGGCCGGGTACTGCTGTGGGTGTGCCGTTTACATCCAGGGCAACCATGGTGAAGAAAGCAGAAAGCGCTTTTCTCGGCGGCACCTCTTTATACATGTTTTCCACTTCCACGGTCACGGCCACCTCCATTGAACTTTTACCCACATAGACGAGTTGCGCTTTGCAAGTTAAGAGTTCACCTACAAAAATCGGCTGATGAAATATTAATTCATCCACACGGGCTGTCACCGTGTTAGCTCGGGAGTGTTTTTTCGCTACAACGCCCGCCGAAGTGTCCATAATCTTCATGATTTCTCCGCCGTGTACGTTGCCTGCCGGATTGGCATGACTGGGCAGCATAAGCTGGGAAATAACCGTACATGAATGAGCGATTGTCTTTTTGTTCACTTGAAGTCCCCCTTTTAAAAAGATGCAATTTATTATACCGCCAGCGGGTGCTAAGCGTCAAGTTTACACGGTTGCTGCGCAGAATACAGTTTGAATCTCTGTATAAATGTGGTATTATAAGGGGTAATATACTTGGAAAGGTTGTACTTATTCATGAAACTGATCTTCATTCGCCATCCGGAAACAGAAGCCAATGTCAAGAGACTAATATACGGCAGAACAGAATCTGAATACTCGGACCGAGGAAGGGCCAGCTTGAATGTTGTTGTAGAGCAGCTCGCCGACACTAAAATTGATGCAATCTATACAAGCCCCCGCAAGCGTGCAGCAGACTTGGCAACTGCTATTGCAGAAGGCCATAGCTCGGATTCCCATAGGCTCAACGTCATAACGGAAGACCGGATTCAGGAAATGCACTTTGGTATTTTTGAAAACATGACTACAGGAGATGCCAGGAAGATGTACGGAGAGGGCTTCGATGACTTCTGGCACAATTTTGCGGACTTCCGGGTTCCGGAGGGTGAAACCCTAAGCCAGGTCAAGGATCGAACGGTAGCATTCCTTCAAGAACTGCTGGCATCCGATGCCTCACAGGAATCCTTTGAAGAGCTGATGAAGAAAGATCCGATTAAAGCCATAGATCAACGGCATGTTGAAAACGGCACAGTGGTTATTGTAGCCCATTCCCTGGTGATTCGAAGTGCTCTGTCCTGGCTTTTGGACATTCCTCTGAATAAGGTTTGGCATATCGACATCAAGCCCGCAGCTATCGTGGAGGTATCCTATCGCGGCCATTATGGTTTTTTAACCGGCCTCCGCTGATCATTCGCACGTAATTTATGTATGGACGGCTCTCATTTGGCCGGACATAGAAGGAGAAATAAAATGGAAAGAAAGCAATACTACATCACCACCCCAATTTACTATCCCAGTTCAAACCTGCACATCGGGCACACTTATTGCACCGTTATGGCAGACGCGATGGCGCGCTTCAAGAGGTTGACCGGCTATGATGTTATGTTCCTCACAGGCACCGATGAGCATGGGCAGAAAATTCAAAAGGTAGCAGAAGAACATGGGAGTACACCGCAAGCCTATGTCGATGGGGTAGTGGACGGCATCAAGGATCTTTGGAAGACCATGGAGATTTCCTACGACGATTTCATTCGGACGACGGAAGAACGCCATGTTAAGAGGGTTCAAGATCTCTTCCGGAAGATGCATGAAAAGGGAGATATCTATAAAGGAGAATACGAAGGCTGGTACTGCACTCCCTGCGAAGCTTTCTGGACAGAGACCCAAGCTGTGGACGGCAAATGCCCGGACTGTGGCAGGCCTGTGGAAAAGGCAAAGGAAGAGGCCTATTTCTTCCGTCTTTCAAACTATCAAGACAGACTGATCGAACTGTTCGAAACAAATCCGGAGTTTTTGCAGCCGGAAAGCCGGCGCAAAGAAATGCTCAGCTTTGCCCGTCAAGGATTGGAGGACCTTTGTATTTCCAGATCCTCTTTCGATTGGGGAATCCCTGTGCCCCTAGACGAAAAGCACGTGATCTATGTCTGGCTGGATGCGCTTTCTAACTATATTACCGCTCTGGGTTATCCAGACGAACCGGAGAAGTACGACCATTATTGGCCTGCTGATGTGCATTTGGTAGGAAAGGAAATCGTGCGATTCCATTCCATTATTTGGCCTGCCATGCTCATGTCACTTTCGCTTCCCTTGCCCAAGAAGGTTTTGGGACATGGATGGATCCTTCTTGAAGGAGGAAAGATGTCCAAGTCCAGAGGAAACATCGTGGATCCCGTTAAGCTCATCGAGCGTTACGGTGTGGATGCGCTGAAATACTTCTTGCTCAGAGAATACACCTTCGGTCAGGACGGTCTGTTTACAAATGAAGTGATGTTGACCCGCATGAACTCTGATCTGGCAAATGATCTGGGTAATTTGGTGAGCCGTACCACTTCTATGATTGAAAAGTATAATGGTGGATTTGTTCCGCCGGCGGGTAAAGAAGATGGCACTGACGGTGAACTGAAGCAATTGGCACTGGGCGCTGCCGCAAAGGTAGAAGCTCATATGGATAAGTTCAGCTTCAGTCTGGCACTGGAAGAGATCTGGACCCTGATACGTCGGACGAACAAATACATCGACGAAACAGCGCCTTGGTTGCTGGCAAAGGATGAGGCAAACAAAGAGAGACTCAACGCCGTACTACACAACCTGGCGGAGTCCTTGCGGATTGTTTCCGTGTTAATCCAGCCTTTTATGCACACCACTTCCACGGAGATAAGAAAGCAGCTGGGGCTTTGGTTTGCCGATCCCGAATGGGCAGACACCCTGGTCTTCGATGCTATGGACGGCGAGCAGGTCAAAAAAGGTAACGCCATCTTCCCGAGAATGGATATTGAAAAGGAACTTGCAGAGTTAGAGGCTATGAAAGAGCCGGAAGTTCCCGAGAAGGAGTACCCGCCTATCAAGGACCTGATCAATTATGATGATTTTGATAAACTAGATTTCAGAGTAGGTCTGGTGCAAAGCTGTGAAAAGCATCCGAAAGCGGACAAACTGCTGGTATTCCAAATCAAGATGGGCAATGAGGTCCGTCAGATCCTCTCCGGCGTCGCGGAGTGTTACAAGCCGGAAGAGCTGGTGGGCAAAAAGGTCATTGTGGTGGCCAATCTCAAGCCCAGAATGTTGAGAGGTTTGGAGTCCAAGGGGATGCTGTTGTTTGCGGATAATGGAGAGAGGTTTGAGTATTTGACCACTTCTGCCCCCGACGGCGAAATCGTCTCCTAGGCTTGTTAAATTTCCACAGGACTATGCCGCTATCGCCTTTGTGCTCAGTTACGTATATCCGTATACGCGCCTGCCGCACATAGACTCAGCGCCTACGCCCTGCAAAAATTTTCCTGCGCCTCAGTGTGTCAAATTTCCGCAGGAC
>JBAYOC010000018.1:0-10363 GCA_041678465.1 Anaerovoracaceae bacterium
TTTGACCATCGCCGCTGCTCTGTTGGGGGCGCAGCAGGTACTGGGGGTGGACATTGACCCCGTTGCCGTTGCTGTGGCAAAAAGCAATGTGAAGGCCAACCATCTCACCCAAGACATTCGCATTATAGAAGGCGATCTGACTAAGGGAATTGATTTTTACGGAGACATTATAGTAGCTAACCTCATGGCGGATTTGGTGATTCACCTTTCAAAAGATGCGGCAAAGCACCTTAAGGAGAATGGAGTTTTCATTTCGTCCGGAATTATTATTGAGAAAAAACAAGAAGTAGCATCAGCACTTGCCGCATCCGGGTTTCGGATACTGGACATCTTAGAAGAAGGCGAGTGGTGTGCCATAGCTGCTACGTTGCAATAGGAGAAGAGTATGAGCCGTTTTTTCGTGGATCAGGGAGCTGTAAAAGCCGATCATATTGAAATCACAGACAAGGAAGATATAAAGCATATTTGCAAGGTGCTGCGACTTGGTGCCGGGGATAAACTGGAAGTATCCGATTCGGGCGAATTCGAATATAAGACGGAGATATTGTCGGCAGGTCCCGAAATGGTTACTGTAAGGATTCTGGACAAGCAGAAGTTTGCTCGGGAGCCGGGGATCAAGGTCACTTTGTTTCAGGGAATACCGAAACACGGCAAGATGGAGAGCATTATTCAAAAATCCGTGGAGCTCGGTGTGTATTCTATTGTTCCGGTTTTTACGAAAAGAACGGTAGTTGCGGAGAAGCAAGGCTTTGAGAAGAAGTTGGAGCGTTGGAATAAGATTTCGGCAGAAGCCGTTAAGCAGTGCAAGAGAGGCATAGTGCCGAGTATAGAAACGAGCGTGAGCTTTTCGCAAATGCTGGATCGGTTGGAGGAATATGATTTAGTCCTGTTCCCCTACGAGAATGAGGATGAAGTGACGATTAAAGATGTGTTGCGGGGTCTGTCGGAACCGATAAAAGAGATCGCTCTGATTATCGGTCCGGAAGGCGGCTTTTCAGATGAAGAAGCCGATAGGGTCACTGCCTTAAAGGGCAGATCGGTGTCCTTGGGTAAAACCATTCTTCGCACGGAGACTGCAGGGCCGGCAGCTCTGGCCATGATTATGTACGCGCTAGAAATGTAGTTTTGATAGATATACATCCGTCTGCCGGGTACATTCCCTCGGAAACCGACGGCATTTTGATGCGCTTCATCAGTCAGCGCATAAATGCCTCAAGAGGTTCACGGTTTCTACGGGAACGTACCCGGCAGACGGATGTGAGATATAATCCTAAATAGAATTGCGAGAATAAAATATGAAAATAGCATTTTATACACTTGGATGCAAAGTAAACCAGTACGAGACGCAAGCGCTGAAGGAGAGCTTCCTCCGGCGGGGTTTTGAGGTGGTAGATGAACACGGTTTGGCGGATATTTACGTTGTAAATACCTGTACGGTTACCGGTCTGGCAGATCGGAAGTCCCGTCAATATATCAGAAGAATGAAGAAGCAAAACCCGGAGAGCATTGTGGCAGTTATCGGATGCTACGCCCAGGTCAATCCTGAGGAAGCGGCGGCGATCATCGGGGTGGATCTCGTTGTCGGAAACAACGAGAAGAAGGCCCTGCCGGAGTACATTGATGAGTTGGTCGAAAAGAAGCAGGGGAAGAGAGAAGAAGGGGGAACTTCCATGCACATCCTTCCCAGAGAAGAGCTGCTGGAGTATGAGGAGAGCGGTATCATCACCTCTATGGAATCTCGAACCAGAGCTTATATAAAAATACAGGATGGTTGCAATCAGTTCTGCTCCTACTGCATCATTCCCTATGCCAGAGGACCCATCAGGAGCAGAGCCTGCCGGGACGCGGTAAAAGAAGCGGAAAGCCTCATTAAGCAGGGATTTAAGGAATTGGTGCTTACCGGCATTAACACCGCTTTGTACGGCATGGATAAGAATTTTAGAGTCGGCGAGGAATACGAAGATGAGCTTGAGGATGTTTACGGTATAGAGGTTATTGTTAAGCTCATAAACGACCTCCCCGGTGATTTCCGAATTCGTTTGAGCTCGCTGGAACCAACGGTTATCAATCCTATGCTAGCGAAAAGGCTTTTGAAATACGATAAGCTTTGTCACCATTTGCACCTCTCACTCCAAAGTGGAAGCGACAGGATTTTGAAGTCGATGAATCGACATTATAATAGAGCCGGATATCTGGAAATCGTAAAAGTTCTCCGTGAAGCAGACCCCCATTACGGCCTGACTACGGATGTGATTGTAGGCTTCCCCGGTGAGAGTCCAGAGGACTTTAGGGACAGCATCGATATGATACATCGTGTGGGATTCCTGAAGGCCCATGTGTTTCCTTATTCCAAAAGGCAGGGAACCCAGGCTGCGAACTTAACGGAGCAGGTGGACCCTCAGACAAAAAAAGCCAGAAGTGCGGAACTGATTCGTGAATCGGAAGACTCCGCATCGGATTTTCTGAGGGGTACACCGGGCACTTCAAGAAGGGTACTCTTTGAAGAATACGATGAGGAGTCGAGTACAGTAAGCGGTTATTCCGATAATTACATTAAGGTCTATAGTCAGGTATCGGATGAAAAGCAGGGACAAGAGCTTCTGAATACTCTACAAGAGGTGATGATAACCGAAGTCTACTCAGACGGAGTAAAGGGAAAGCTCACAATGAAAGGCGAGTGATTCTTTCATATTCTTTCATTGCTTTGATTTGAAGATTTGTATTGCCTATGATATAATATTTAGATAGGCTCAAATCAAAGAATTAGTCGACAAACAGATCAGGAGTGTAGAATATGGACAACTGTATTTTCTGTAAAATTGTAAACAAAGAAATCCCGGGCAACATCGCATACGAGGATGATGTAATCCTTGCATTTCATGATTTGGAGCCACAGGCCCCGGTCCATGTGCTCATCGTCCCAAAGGAACACATCCCTTCGTTGGACGAGGTGACCTTTAATCACACGGAAGTTATGGGATGGCTCATGACAAAGGTTAAAGACATTGCCGCCGAGCTAGGGCTTGAAAACGGCTATCGCTTGGTATGCAACTGCGGTGAAGACGGCCTGCAAACTGTCAGCCATCTGCACTTTCACCTCTTAGGGAAAAGAAAGATGCAATGGCCACCGGGCTGATTATGATTTAGATTTGTACACAAATTAATCTTGATTATTTATATGGTAGTGTGTATAATAGGTTCGTTATAGGTAAGACCGTTCCATTTACTCCATGCGACAAGGTGGACAGCTTTGTCGGAGTAACAGTGCATCTGAAGTCCTAAATATGGAGGGAGGGAAAATGGATAGATGGCACAGGTTGTTGTAAGAGAAGGTGAAAACCTTGAAAGCGCACTGAAGAGATTCAAGCGCTCTTGCGCGAAAGACGGCGTAATGTCTGAGCTCAGAAAGAGAGAGCATTACGAAAAGCCCAGCGTCAAGAGAAAGAAAAAGTCAGAAGCTGCTCGTAAAAAAGCGAATAAGAAATTCTAAGAAGAGGTGTTGCACATGTCTTTAAAAGACAGATTGGCAAACGATTATAAAGAGGCTATGAAGGCCAAAGACCAAATAAGAAAAAACACGGTCAGCCTAGCAAGAGCTGCTGTAAAGCAGTACGAGGTCGACCACAGAGAAGAACTGGATGAGCAGGGTGTCACTGACATTCTGAGCAAACAGGTAAAGATGAGAAAAGATGCCCTCTCTGATTTTGAGAAAGCAGGACGAACGGACTTATTCGAATCCTATAACAAAGAGATTGAGATATTAATGGAATATCTGCCCAAACAGCTGACAGAAGCAGAAGTTGCCGAAATCGTAAGGCAGACAGCCAAAGACCTTGGGGTCGATGGCGGCAGGCAAAACATGGGGAAACTCATGGGTGCGGTTATGCCAAAGGTGAAAGGCAAGGCGGATGGCGGCCTTGTGAAACAAGCCGTTGAAGAGCTACTGCAGTGATTGGGAAGTAAAACAAACATAAGCTTAATGAATAACCCGGTAACCCCGGGTTATTTTTTATTTGCTGAAATCATAATCTATACAGACTGGAGGGCTACCTATGTTTGCCATGGACGAATTCCTTTATGATTTCAGTGTCAATCTCCCACGAGTGCTGGTCGGAGGCAAGACCGGTGTGCTCGATCACGTCAAGAAACTCTTGATCGTTACAGAAACCAACATCGTAGCAGGATGCGGATCCGGCTATATATCACTGAGTGGGACGAATCTTTCCATTCGGCATCTTTCCGAAGAGCGGATCATTGTAAGCGGAGAAATCCGAACCATTGAGCTTTACGGCAACGAGGGGTAGACCATGCATTACATCAGCATCCATGTTGAGGGCTTTGAAATTCACAAACTACTTTCTCAATGCCTGAAAGAGGGCATTGAACTGCGAAATATAAAGATACTTAGCAATTTTGCGTTCACTGCAGATGTGAGAGGGAGTGATCGGTCCCTATTGATTCGTCTGGCGGGAAGTCGATACCGATTGTCCATAAAAAAAGAAAAGGGTGTAAAACCTCTGGCTTTGAAATTGCTGTCTAAACGTAGCTTGATTGCAGGCTTTTTACTCTTCCTACTTATAATTTTCATGCAATCTATGTTTGTTTCGGAGATTCGAGTATATGGCTATGAAAAGCTTACGGAAAGAGAAATCCTGGAATGCCTGCAGGATGCAGGACTTTATGTGGGCAGCAGCATCCGGTCCATTGATCCGGATCAGGTGGAGATTGAGATGTACAGAAGTTTGGATCGGATAAGCTGGATTGGAGTTACCTTTCGTGGCGGGCTGGCAGAAGTGGTGATAGCCGAAGGAACAGAACCCACGATTCAGGTAGACACGGATCAACCCTGTAACATCGTAGCCGTGAAAGAAGGCTATATCGAAAAGACGATTGCGAGAGAAGGAAAGGTGACTGTTGAAAAAGATGCCTTTGTTCATGTTGGAGATGTGCTGATTTCGGGTATACTACAAATTGAAGATAAAACCTATAGCCGAGATGTAGATAGCGTAGCCTACCGTTACGTACATGCCGACGGCGAAGTCTACGCGAGAACCGTTCACCGCTTTATTTGCTATCAGGACGTCCACAGTCTGGAAAAGAGGAGGACGGGAAAAAGTATACCCGGCATTCGACTGACCCTGGGGACCCGCACATGGAACACGGCGAGTGTATTTATTCCCTATGAAACGTCCGCTTATGGGGAGAAAAAAATCATGGATCTTCGCTGGCCATTCCCTGTGGAGGTAGCCGTTACTCGCATTTCGCAGCTGGAGCTTTATATGACGAAAAGAGAGCAGGATGAGATTGAAGCGCAGGCAAACCGCCAGGTCAGAGAGTTTATTAATAATAATCTACCGGAATCGACACAAATACTAAATAAAAGTTTGAAGTTTTTGCCTGGAGAAAATATAATAAAGGTTACAGCTATGATTGAGGCTCTTGAGCAGATCGGTCAGAAAAAGTCATTCATACCCCCTAAAATCGAAGAAGGGGAGGAAGGAAAAACAACACTTGGAGAATTTGCAGATTGAGGAAATCCGGATAAAAATTGACGATGAAAATGACAATGACCAACTCTTTGGCAACCTGGATGTGAATTTGAAGATCATACAGGACAATTACGATGTAGATATTGTCCAACGGCAGGACGAGATCATTTTGCGGGGGAAAGAGGCAGCTAAGGCCGAGGCAGTCATCGATGAGCTCATGGCCATCCTCCGGTCGGGAGAGGTTCTGGATACACAGAAGGTTAATTACGTAATCAGTCTGAAAGAGAAGGGGCTTTCCTATCGGGAAAGCAACATCAATAAGGACGTAATTTGTTTTACACATCGGGGAAAGGCTGTAAGACCGAAAACTATTGGACAAACCTCTTACTCCAGAAGTGTCAAATCGCATGATATGGTATTTGGCATAGGGCCCGCGGGCACAGGAAAGACCTATATCGCTGTTGCCTTGGCCATTAATGCCCTGAAGAATAAAGAAGTTGCTAAAATTATTCTTGCCAGGCCTGCGGTGGAAGCAGGAGAGCGCCTGGGTTTTTTACCGGGAGATCTACAGGAGAAGGTCGATCCTTATTTAAGACCTCTTTACGACGCTCTTTATGATATACTGGGACGGGAAAGCACACTGCGTCTCAAGGAACGAGAAGTGATCGAAGTAGTTCCCCTGGCCTATATGCGGGGAAGGACATTGGATAACTCCTTCATTATCCTGGATGAGGCACAGAATACAACCAGGGAACAGATGAAGATGTTTCTGACCCGGCTGGGATTCGGTTCAAAAGCGGTGGTAACCGGAGACATAACGCAGATCGATCTACCGAAAGGTAAGAAATCAGGTCTTATAGATGCTTATCATATTTTGGATGGAGTAACGGATATTGAATTCTGCTTCTTAAAGGATTCCGATGTAGTACGCCATCCTCTTGTGAGGCGGATTATCAATGCATATGACCAACGTGTGGAGCCCAATGAGGAAGAAGAGGAAGAGCGGGAATAGGAGCAGAAGTAACCGAAAGTAGAAAGGGTCACTATGGAAATTGTATTCAGCGAAGAAAGAGAACCGGGAGAATCCATTCTCGGAAAAATGTATGAGGCTGCCGATCTATGCCTGAAAAAGCAAGGTCTTGACTCGGACAGGGTAACGGTCTCCGTCACTTTTGTCAGCAGTGGAGAAATCAAAGAACTCAATGCGCTTTATCGGAATATAGATCAAATTACCGACGTGCTCTCTTTTCCCCAGTATGAGAACCCGGACCAAATCCCGGGACAAGGACAAGTACTGCTTGGAGATGTAGTGATTTGCACAGAGCAGGCCTTGCTTCAGGCAGATGATTTCGGACACTCTCCGGAAAGGGAGCTGGTCTATCTTTTTGTTCACAGTATGTTGCACCTCCTGGGCTACGATCATGGAGAAGCGCAAGAAAAAAAAGATATGAGGCAGTTTGAGGAAGAAGTCATGATACAACTAAGTTTGCAGCGAGAGGAGATAGAATAGTGACCAGCGATAAAGATCTCTACTTAATGGCTAAAAAAGTACTTAAGAACGCTTACGCACCCTTTTCTAAATTTACGGTAGGAGCTGCTTTGCTCAGTGAGACGGGGGAGGTTTTCACTGGGGTCAACGTGGAAAATTCTTCTTTGGGAGCGACGATCTGCGCAGAACGGACCGCTTTTGTGAAAGCGATTTCCGATGGCCGACAGTCCTTCAGTACCATTGCAGTAGTATCGGGTGAGGGTGCTGTGCTGCCCTGCGGCATATGCAGGCAGTTCATGTTTGAGTTCGGTGACAATCTGCGGGTCATAACCGGTGATGATGCGGACCATCTGAAGGTCTATCTTATAAAAGACTTGCTACCGGAAGGCTTCCGCCTGGAAAGGTAATTATGAAATCAGGATTTATTGGAATTATCGGTCGTCCAAATGTGGGGAAATCGACTTTATTGAATGCCATTCTCGGCGAAAAGGTTGCCATCACCACAGACAAACCTCAGACGACAAGGAACAGCATAAGAGGGATTTACACCCGGATTGATGAAGATGGCACAGGTTGCCAGTTGGTTTTTATCGATACTCCCGGCATTCATAAGCCCCGCACCAAGCTCGGTGGTTTTATGACAGAAATGGCAGTCAACACGCTCTCGGAGGTGGATGTCATTATTTTTATTGTGGACGATGTGAGTGGACCGGGGGATCAGTATATATTGGAACTGCTCAAGCAGACGGAAACGCCTGTCGTATTAGCGATCAACAAGATCGACAAGTTGCCGCCGGATCAGTTTCGCAGCATCTATGATGCTTATGATAAAATGGGAGTGTTTCATGAGATCTTTGGAATCTCGGCGTTGGAAGGCAAGAACGTGCAATCCCTTGTCCGTACTATTGAAGATATGGCAAAGGAAGGTCCTATGTTTTTCCCTGAGGACATGATAACCGATCATCCCGAGAGATTCTTAGTAAGCGAGATTATTCGAGAAAAGACGCTGCTTTACCTGGAAGATGAAATACCCCATGGAATCGCAGTGGAGATTGAAAGTTACGAAGAGAAAGATAGACTGACGAGGATCGGAGCCGTTATCTACTGCGAAAAGAAGTCCCATAAAGGGATTATCATCGGCAAAGAGGGGAAGAAATTAAAGGGCATCGGCAAAAGTGCCAGATTAGAGATTGAAGGATTGCTGGGCACAAAGGTCTATCTGGAAATATGGGTAAAGATCAGAGAAAACTGGAGAGACAGTTCGTTTTCAATATCTGAATTTGGATATAGGAAAGAATAAGGGGCTTCATGTACGCGGAAACAGAAGGCATTGTCCTAAAACAGATAAAAATAGCAGGCGGAAGGCGCATGCTCGTAGTCTTTACGAAGCGATACGGCAAAATCAGTGCAGGGACTTCCATCGGCGAAGGGGGGAAGAATCGCGCTGCTTTAGCACTACGCCCTTTTACCTATGGCAAATATCAGATTAACAAAAAAGGAAACTATTATCATATAAACGGATGTGAAACCATGTCCAGCCACTATTCCATCGGGGAGGATATCGACAAGTACCTCTGTGCCTCCTTCGGAATGGAGTTTACAGAAAAACTGCTGCCGGAAGAAGCGCCCGCCCCCAAGCTGTTCGTGCTGTTGAGCGAGTTTCTGGATATGATGGAAAAGCGCACTAAGAAATATGAGACCTTATTGGTGGCATACCAGATGAAAGCGTTACAGATGAGCGGAAGTGCACCCAGGCTGGACAACTGCGTACTGTGCGGCACGGAGGATAATCTGACGGGGTTCAGCGTCTCGGACGGCGGCATTGTTTGTGAGTCATGCAAAACCTTGCCGGACAGCAAGGAACGATTGATTTACGACACGAAGTTTGGTATAGTAAACGTGATAAAATTTCTGACACAAAGGCCCTTATCCCAGCTCGAAAATCTGGCTTTGGATGATGATACACTGGAATGGATCAAGAGGATCCTGAAAAGTTACATAGAGTATCACCTGGACATCAGTTGTCTTAAGAGCGAAGAATGTATGGGTCACCGGTAAACGAAGGCTGATACCATTTTAATAAAGATGTTAACGCTTAGTATATAAGAGGAAAGGGGTTTAGTTTTATGGAAATCACACTTGAGAAGATTGAATTGGTAAAGGATAGAACGGGAGTAAGTTACAAAGAGGCGAAAGAAGCTCTGGAAGCCACCGACGGCAGCGTTGTAGATGCCATCATTGAAATCGAAGAATCCATCGATCTCAAAGCAAAAAGTAAATTGGGCGAGCAGAGCGCCGTTATTGTGGAGAAGATTAAAAATGCAATTCGAAAAGGCAATGTTTCTAAGATTATCGTAAGAAAAGGCGATGAGGTTATGCTGAATTTGCCTGTCAGCGTCAGTATCATCGGTTCCGTTTTGGCACCTTGGGCAGCAGTTGCCGGTATCATCGCAGTTTTCGGTACCAAATGCACGATCGAACTGGTCAAGGACAACGGAGAAGTTGTTGATATCAGCGAGATCGCAACAGATACCTTTGAAGACGTAGTGGAAAAGGGCGCTGTCATCGCCGATGAAGTAAAAGAAAAGAGCACCGATGTATTTGAGAACGTCAAGTCAAAAGCCAATGAAGCAATCAACAAGGCCGTGAAAAAAGAAGGCTGCGCAGACGAGGATTTTGGCGAAGATATCCATACTGATGCAGACGAAGATGCGGATGATGCAGTTGAGGAAAACAAAGCTGAGTAGAGTGACCGTGAGAAACGATAAGAAATAGAATCTGAGAATGGAGCAATAAGATAATATGAGTAAAGAGTTTACATTGGACGTCATCGTAGCATTGGCAAAGTCCAGAGGCTTTGTATTTCCCGGATCTGAGATATACGGAGGACTGGCAAATACCTGGGACTACGGTCCTGTTGGAGTGGAACTGAAAAATAACGTGAAGCAGGCCTGGTGGAAGAAATTTATTCAGGAATCCAAGTATAATGTGGGCTTGGATTCGGCTATACTGATGAACCCCAAGACCTGGGTGGCATCGGGACACGTGGGCGGCTTTTCCGATCCTCTCATCGACTGCAAAAGCTGTAAATCCAGATTCCGTGCCGATAAACTAATCGAGGATTACATTCAATCTCAGGATGATATGTCAGTGACGGTTGACGGTTGGTCCAATGATAAGCTTCAGGAATTCATAGCAGAAAAGCAAATCCCTTGCCCTGAGTGTGGTAAGAACGATTACACTTCAATCCGTAAATTCAACCTTATGTTCAAGACCTTCCAAGGGGTTACCGAGGACTCCCAGGCAGAATTGTTTCTACGGCCTGAAACCGCGCAAGGCATTTTTGTTAACTTTAGAAATGTAGCAAGGACGTCGCGTAAGAAAA
>JBAYOC010000019.1:0-10325 GCA_041678465.1 Anaerovoracaceae bacterium
CATTTTCTCTATTTTCGTGTCATTAAGAGCCGTGATTACATCCTGCTCTTGTATCCCGGCCAGGTCAGCGGGCGATCCTTCGTAAACTTTACTCACAAAGACTCCAGTCTCCGTTCCCAGGTCTTCGTCGGGGTAATACTGCAGATAAAGCTCTGCATCTGCGCCGCCAATACCGATATAGGCTTTGCGGAAGGTTCCCGATTTCATGATTTCTTCTATAATCGGCTTAGCTGTATTGATGGGAATGGCGAAGCCAAGCCCCTCGCCGGTTGCCGCCTTTGCCGAATTAATACCGACAACCTGCCCCTGGCTGTTCAGAAGCGGCCCACCGCTATTTCCTGAATTGATGGAGGCATCCGTCTGCATCAACCCTTCCATGGTAACCGATTGGGTGTTGTTTCCCACGGTGATCGTCCGGTTCAATCCGCTGATAACTCCCTGGGTGACGCTTCGGTCAAAGATCAGACCAAAGGGATTTCCGATCGCGACCGCATATGCCCCGATATTTACTTCGTCCGAGTCCCCAAGTTCCGCTGCCGTCAAATTGCTTGCGTCAACCTTGACCATCGCCAGATCCATGGTGGCATCGCTCCAGAGCACCGTGCCCTGCAGTTCACGCCCGTCTGTCAACTGTACAATAATTGTTTTTGCGCTACCGTCATTCACCACATGGGAATTGGTTACGATATAGCCATCTTCATGGACGATAAAGCCGGTCCCAACACCGGACACCAGTTCACCCCGCTGCATACCAAAGATATTCTGACGGACAACTTCTGTAGTGGTGCTGATTCCCACAACAGTCGGAATGACTTTCGCGGCAACGGCCTCGGCTGTATTCACATGGTCTGCCGGGTTAATGGTAATCGAATCTCCTACTCCGCTCGGAACATTGCTACTGTCTCTATACTCCACGGCAGCAACTCCTCCTATGAAGCCGGCGCTACCGGATAGTATCACAATAAGCACTACCGCAACAAACTTCTTAAACCGCCCCTTCTTCTTGGGTGGTTTCACCGGTTGTGCTATCGTTGCTTCGGATCCCCTGAATCCATAGTCATATTGCTCTTGCCGGACCGGTTCTTCCTCATTTTTCTCATCGTTCATAAGTATAAAATTTGGCTGGCCATCTTCTGTGTCGTAAATAATTCTTCCTTCATCCATAGTCAATTCCCCCTATTCCTTCATTAAGCTTGATAGAGGATGCTCACCTCATCCCTTACAATTGTGCTAAGTTCTACATGCTTACCTATGAAATACTCTTCCTCCTCGAGTATGTTTTTTACGGTCTGATAGGCCATCTCGGGGAAGTTGTTTTCTCTGCTCAGATGCGCCAGCAAGATCCTGCGTTGCTTCTCTCTCTCAGACAGTAGTCTTACCAACATTTTTGCCGCTGATTCGTTGGACAAGTGCCCGTGATCACTCATGATTCTCTTCTTTAGGAACCAAGGGTACCTGCCGATCTTCAGCATATCCACATCGTGGTTCGCTTCCAGTACTAAAAGGTCCGCATCCCGAATCTGATCCATCATATCTTCTTTTATACAGCCCGTATCCGTTATGATGCTGATCTGCTTTCCTCCCTCATAAAATGAGTACCCGACAGGGTCAACCGCATCGTGACATACCCGAAAAGAATCTACCCGTATGTCACCGATTTTAAACGGCTCTCCTACGGTAAAACTTTGCTTTCTGGCCGGATCGATCTCCTTGTCGATGGCTCCCCAAGTTCCTTCGCTGGCATAGGCCGTAAGCCCGCTGAGTTTCTTCATCAATGTAGGTAAGCTCTTTATGTGATCACTGTGTTCATGAGTCAACAACAGCGCTGCCAGCTGTTCGCCGTCAGTATGGGTATGGGCAAGACCGCCCAGGATCTTTTTTGCGCTGATACCTGCGTCCACCAGGATGGCTGTCGTGTCGGATTTAACTAAATAGCAGTTTCCGCTGCTACCGCTTGAAAAGGAGCAAAAATTCAATGCCATTATGAAGCCTTTCTATCTAAGATTATCTATAAGAATGTGTCGTTTACTCGTTATATGCCGGAATATGCTTTATCTGTCCCCCGTTATATGTTACCTTCCATGCCGGCAGCGCCGTATCGGAAATAGCTGTTTCACCCTCATAATCAGTTGGATTCAGCCAATAAACGATTTCCATATTCTCAACGAGAATGGTAGCTCGTTCATTTTTACTCCTCATGAGATCGATCAGAGCTGCAGAAGCAGAGATGGTAGCCTTCTTTGACTTTCCAAATCCCACGGGCCTCTGCCAAAGGCGGTCAACCTCGGTAACGACGCCTCCTTCTACGGAGCAAATTATATAACTGTCTTCCAAGGGGATGCCGTTATATTCATTTCGATAGAAGACTTTCGTCACATTCTCTTCCTGTTCGACTTTGTTCAAAACTACGTTTGCATCCCACATGTCACTGCTCTTTAGAAAGGCCTCCGTCATCTTGAGGATATCTGCCCGGGACCCGTGCTCCCCGTCCATAGGTGTCTGTTCTGCCAACTCCTGCTGAAGAGTCTCCGGGTCGAGGCGGTCGTATTCCACTAGCAGAACCGGCATCTTACCGTGTTGCACCGGCAAACTTCCTTTCACGTAAATATGCTTCTGTTCGAGCAAAGCAATCGTCTCTGCCTGCAGTTCCTCTTCTGTTGGCCCGTCATCGGCCTTTACCAACGTGTAGGTTGCAAGGAGAAACAAATTTGTTATCAATAAAGCCACAATTAAAATTGTCTTAGCTTTTGTCCAGTCCATTTTTAATACCTCAGGATTCCAATAGACCTGTATGTCCTAGTGGCCGGGCATCATACAAATCAAAATAAATCAAAACATCGTCAGCCATTACCACCCACGCAGGAATCAAAGCATTCTCACCCTCCTGCTCGTATTCCGGTTTCATATAACCGGTAGTAACTGAGATGATTAGGTCGGAAATGACGTCAAAAAGGGCTTCACCTGTAAGGTTGCTGAAATCATACCCTTTTTCCGATAAAACCGATGCAATATAGGGATAGTTCTGGGCAATCATATTAATCGCAGAGAATGCTTGCCTTTCGGAACCTTCAGTCTGCTCCCGGAACTCTTCTTCTTCAATCTCTATCATATCACGCAAATACTGGGTCACCTGACCATGGATCACTTCAACCATAATGGAATGACTGCCTTCCAGATACAACGGTTCCTCCGACAACTGCATACCGAATATGAAGCGGTAGCCCTTCCGCTTCTCATTTTCCACCGTTCGGGCAGATTGAACAACCGGAGACATCTCCATGCTGTCGTCCGGCTGCCACCCTCCATGGGTCGCCACAAATTGCAACGCTGAATCCAGGGCGTCAAAGTAGTTCTGTTGGCTTCCCTGCGGAGTCTCCTTGTTCTTGTACTCCACTCTGCCCTCCGCACTGATAGTCAAGACCTTTTCGCCATAACCATACATGTAGATATGCGTACCTTTGCTCTCTTCAATCTTTCGTACAAAGTCGAAGCTTTCCCCAAAGAAGGTCTGTGCGAAGGCCTTTACCTCCCCGGTATTCAAATCTTCAAATTCCGGCGTATAGGGGACTTCATCCAGTGATGTATTCAAAGAGAGTGGGACCAGGGTACGATTGTCGTCCCTACCAACCAAAGCACCAATGCGAAAATAACTCACACTTGGTATCTCCTCAACTGCGGTGAGTAGCTCGTCCATTGAAACATGAGGTTCTTGGTAAACAACACGAAAGTATTTATTTTCACTCTTGCTATAAACAAACAAGCTCTCCGGACTTCCTGAAGAGAATCCAATCAGTGAAAAGTCTCCAACCTGATCCGCTCCGGGTATCTCCTGTAGCTGGAATCGCTTTAGAAAGGATTCCAGCGGCATTTCATAATGAAAGCGGTAAAGAATTGAGCGAAACTCCATAATTCTGTCAAATTGCTCGGCGGTGATCTCTTCCAAAGCCTGAACTTCTTCCGGATTTAAGCTCCTTAACAGCTGCAGACACTGCTCCCAGGCATCAACATGCTTCTCCTCAAGTACCGTGTAGTTGCCTTCACCGAAGTGGACATCGATTCTCTCCGGCTGGATTACTGCCTGAGAAGATGGGATTACCAACTGTTCTTCACCAATTATATCCGTTATCCGGAAGCTGCCGGAAATGGGGGATCCCCAAAAAAAATACAAAAGCAGCATTGTTGTCACGAACAATACTACTAATATGACGTTTTTCATAGGCTCTATATACCGCTTTGGCTTACCCATGGCAATCCGCCGCCCTAGTTTTTAAAGATGCTTTTTAGCAGGTTTTGCACCCATTGTAACGCACCTGTTTGCTGCGACTGAAATATTTCGCTACCATTGGCTACTTCGCTGTCTTTCGGCATGACAACCGTTCGCTGTGTAGATGTGGCAGTAACAGCATTGCTCGCATCATGCACTTCTACCTTAATGCGATAAAGCCCCGGTGAAACGTCGTTGATCTGCTTGTTGTAAAACTGCAGACTTCCGGTGCCTTGAAACGTTTCCGGTGTGATGACGGATACACTGAAGAGGGTTTTCTCTGAAAAATTCTCAGTTGATACGGTGGTGGGATCGATGGATACCAAAGTGTCGCCGACTTTTTCCTTTTCTTCATATACAAAGACCTTTATGGTCTTCGGTGCAGTCATTTTGACGGAAACGAGGAGACTGCTGCCACTTACTGTTTGGGACGGGCTTACAATTGACACGTCAGGGTCTGATGCTGCGACGGAAAACATGGTGCTGCACAGCAACACTGCCACGAATACCAGTATCATAATTGTTTTTTTCATGCGAGCTCTCCTCCTTTCTTTTTACTTTATTTAATTTACCTTTTGCGCTTAACGCAAATCTCAGGTCTGTCTGCTATAATATGCCATCAGAAACGTTATGTGTAGAATCCGCGCCTGAAGCAAGTTCAGTATAAACCATTAATATTACAAACATATTACGCAGGATTTAAGATAGCTTTACATTTGCTCGTGCTTAAAGCATAATATTTTCAGGAGGATGCCATGAAAACCATAAATATTTACACGGACGGAGCCTGTTCCGGAAATCAGAACGACACTAATTTAGGCGGCTGGGGCGCTCTTCTTGAGTATGGAGACCATAGCAAAGAACTTTTTGGTGGAGAAGAAAACACCACCAATAATCGCATGGAGATGATGGCCCTGCTGAATGCCCTAAAAGCCTTAAAAAAAACCGGGCTAACCATTTCCGTTTTTTCCGACAGCTCCTATCTGGTTAACTGCTTTCGCGAAAAATGGTATGAAAATTGGCAACGCAACGGGTGGCAGACCTCCAAAAAGACCGACGTAGAAAACCGCGACCTCTGGGAATCCCTTTTCCAGGAGATTAAGCAACATCAGATCTCTTTCTACCGGGTCAAGGGCCACGTCAATCTGCAAAGCCCGAGGACCGATAAAAAATCCTTATATGAGAAATTCGTCCAATGGAACGGACCTCATTTTACAATGGATGATTTTGTTGCCGTCACTGAGAAAAACAACCGCGCAGATTACTTGGCCAACGAGGGAATCAAAGCTCTGAAAGACCAGTAATTATAGCAATTCAAGTAGCAAAACTGCCATATCATCCATGGGTGAACCCCCCGCAAATTCCTCTGCTTCTTCTATAATGCCTTTCGTCAGGGCCTTGCCGTCATCCACACCCAATTTATGAATAACCTTCTTTAGGCCGGATATACCGAATGCCTGGCTTTTCTCCTTGTTACACGCTTCCGTGATGCCATCTGTATAAAGCAGAATTTTATCTCCTTTTTCCATCTGAAATGTCTTGATTTGGTGATTGGGCGAGGAAAGCAGACTGCAAATAGGCATTCCCTTCAGCTCTATTTCGGTAATTTTCGATTTTTCTTTCTTTCCATTTTCCAATATAATCGGCGGGCAGTTGTGTCCCGCGTTGAAGAGAGACAAACCTCTAGTTTTTTTATTATATACTCCATATAATAGCGAAACGAACTGCTCTTTGTCCAAGCCCAGTTCGTGGTAACCTTCGATAAGCTCGTACAAAACAGCGGCGTGGTCTGCCGCTGCAGCTTTCATTCCACGTATCGTTTGACGAAGGGATATGGTAAGCAACGAGGAACGAACGCCATGACCCGATACGTCTGCTATGTAAAAGATACAGTTATCATCGTCTGCTTTCATGATGTCGAAAGTATCGCCGCTGAGATCCTCGCTGGGTGCGTAGGCAGAGTAGGTTCGTATCGCACTCCAATAAACCCCGTCCCGGGGAAGAGCCTTCCATTGTACTTGCTTTGCAAACTCAATGTCGTCCTTCAGTTTTTCATAGTGCTTGCGATACTGCTCTTCCAGCTTCCTTTGCTCTGTTATATCCTGAAATATTTCTATAGAATAGGTATTTTCACCCGTTTCAGTGGCAGGAGACGCCATGATCCGGTACAGCTTATCTCCGAACCAAACTTCCTTCATCTCGGCATGTCCACTTTTTATGGACATTTCACTGATACATGTGTCGCATCTGTCATCGCTACATAGCATCGTGTGACATTTTCTTCCAATAAAATCCCCAAACTCTACCTTCATCGTTTTATTCATATAAAGGATATTGTTTTCGCTGTCCATAATGCGAACCATACCGGTCATGTTCTCTATAACCTGATACATCAAGTTCTTGTTATTAATAATAGGCATACCAATACTCCTTCTGTTGTTAATGATACGCCTCTTTTGTCAGTTTGTAAATAGCATCTCCCCCCCTTAAGACTTCCTTGCGAGTGTTTAGTGGCCCTACACTGAGTCTCAGTGCACCGGTTTCCCACGTCTCAATTGTACGATGAGCCAGCCCGGCACAGTGAAAACCGCCTCTCACAGCTATGCGGTATTCGTCCCAAAGGCGTCCAGCGACTTCTTCACAGCCCATGTTATCGATGTTTATTGTCACGATGGAGCATCTTTTTTGAATGTCCTCCGGACCATACAGACGAACTCTTTTCATATTTCGTAGATCTTCGTATAACTGTTTGGTCAGCTGCTGCTCGTGGTGTAAAATAGTCTCGATTCCCATTTGTCTGACCCATTTAACGGAGGCTCCTAATCCGATAATGCCCGGTGCGTTAAGCGTACCGGCCTCATATCCATCCGGAAATTCTATCGGTTGCTTCCGACTTTTCGAGTCCGTTCCGGTTCCCCCTTCCTTGTAATGACCGAAAGGAATTCCGGGCCGAACATAGAGAAACCCGGTTCCTTGAGGACCGAGAAGCCCCTTGTGCCCCGGCACGGCGAGGAGGTCGATTCCCAGCTTTTCCACATCAATGCTTAGAGATCCGGCACTCTGCGCCCCATCAACCATGAATAAAATGCCCTTCTTTTTTGCAATCCGGCCGACTTCCGCAATGGGCATAATCGTTCCTGTAACGTTGGAAGCGTGGGTGCATACGATAAGTTTAGTGGTCGGCATAATTGCCGATTCCACCGATGCCGCATCAAGCATTCCCTGTGAATTACAGTTGAGAATGCTGGTTCGTATGCCCATAGGTTCTAGCGCTTTAAGAGGTCTCAGCACAGAATTGTGCTCCATCACAGTCGTTATTACATGATCGCCCGAACTCAACACTCCTTTGATACCCATATTCAAAGCTTCTGTAGTGTTGGCTGTAAATATAATTCTGGAAGCATCTAGAATGCCAAAGAGTCTGGCTATATCGTTCCTCGTTTCATACACGCCTTGACCTGTCTGTATAGATAGACCATGACCCGATCTTCCGGGATTTCCACAGTAGTCGCGCAGGCAGCGCTCCATTTCTAACAACATGCACTTCGGTTTCGGAAAGCTAGTTGCTGCGTTGTCAAGATATATCATATCTGTTCTCCCCTTTACGTTCTCCCCCACTGCTCAACTAGAGTACCATCTCTATCTTATGCAGCGACAGCTTCCGGGGTGCATGCATCATAGTTCTTTTATTTATATAGACGTAAACTGTTTTATTCGGTAAAAAGAGATTGTTTCACGTGAAACAATCTCCTCTGACGTCGGGAACTTGTGGTCCTTCTTCGTTATTTTAGGTTCTGAAGTAACTCTAGGAGTCGCTCCAGCTCATCACGGCTAAAATACTCAATCTCTATCTTTCCTTTCTTGGATCCAAGCACTATGTTAACCTTAGTTCCAAGGATTATTCTCAATTCTTCCTCCAGGGCAAGGAGATCACGGTTCTTTGGCCTGGCTTTAGGCCGTTTCTTTTCTGCGGGCTTTTTGGTATCTTTGGCAAAGGACTCAATGTCTCTTACTGTCCAACTTTGTTCCACACACTTCTCGGCAACCGAGAGCTGCTTACTGCTATCCTTTATTCCTGCAATGGCTCTCGCATGTCCACTAGTCAACTTTCCGTCGGCTACCATCTGTTGAATTTTATCAGGAAGCTTTAAGAGTCGCATTGAATTTGCTATGTACGGCCTGCTTTTACCTACGCTTTTCGACACCTGCTCCTGCGTTAATCCGAAAGTCCGAATCATTCGCTCCAGGCCTGCAGCCTCCTCAATGGCATTTAAGTCCTCACGTTGCATGTTTTCAATTAAAGCCATAAGCGCATTTTGCTCTTCAGTCAGCTCTCTGATCAAACAGGGTACGTTTTTTAACCCTGCCCTTCTTGCCGCTCTCCATCTTCTCTCTCCGGCAACGATCTCATATCCGCCCTCTGTGTGGCGTAAAACAATAGGTTGTATGATCCCGTGCTCTTCAATGGACTTGGCCAGTTCATTAATTTTCTCTTCGTCGAAATTCCTACGCGGCTGATTACCATTCGGCTTAATCTTGTGAATATCTACAAAGCTCACACTCGCGCCTAAGTCTTCTCCATCGACATGCTTATTGTTCACCGTTATTTCCACATCACCGAACAAGGCTTCCAGGCCCTTACCCAGTCCTCTGTTTTTTGATGCGCTCATTATCTGTTCCTTTCCTGTTCCATAAACTCTTCGGCAAATTCCATATAGGCAATTGCCCCTTTGGATTTGGGATCGTACTCAGTAATGGGAATGCCGTAGCTGGGAGCTTCCGCCAGTCTCACGTTTCGCGGAATAACCGTAGAATATACCTTGTCCCTAAAGTACTTTTTCACTTCCTCTACTACCTGAATTGATAGATTTGTTCGCCCATCGAACATGCTCAGAATTACACCCTCGACTTCAAGATCTTTATTGAGATTCTTCTTTACCAGATCTATGGTGCTCATGAGCTGGCTCACACCTTCAAGGGCATAAAATTCGCACTGTATGGGAATCAGCACGCTGTCCACTGCAGTCAGGGAATTAATCGTAAGTAACCCCAAGGATGGTGGGCAATCAATGAAAATATAATCGTAGTTCCCTTTTATCTTGTCAATTGCCTTCTTTAACCTTCTCTCTCTGGCTTCCAACTGTACAAGTTCTATTTCTGCACCGGCAAGCTGCACACTGGCAGGAATAATATCGAGGTTTTTCAGACCTGTGGAAAGAATAGCCTCCTCCGGTTGAACACTGTCATCAACCAAAACCTCATATGTGGTTCTCTTCAGGCCCTTTTTCAAAATCCCCAAACCGCTCGTGGTATTTCCCTGAGGATCAATGTCCAGAACGAGAACTCTCTTGCCCTTTAGCGCAAGGCACGCGGCCAGGTTAATATTTGTAGTAGTTTTACCTACTCCACCTTTCTGATTAAAAATCGCAATTGCCTTTCCCAAAGTGTCCTTCCTTTCCATACCCTGGCAGATTACAGATAATCTGCCTTAACGTCTGTGTTCTTTTATAATAAAAGCGTCTGCGTTCTTTATAATAAGAGCGTCTGCATTTGTTATCCGAGCAATCCTCGACGCCGGTTGTTCTCCCGGGTTTACCGGCGAAGAGACATGAAATATAGCTTCACCAAATTCTTTTGATCCGTCACAAAATTACATTTATAGACATACCTGTTTCTTTGCTTATGTGCTATAACATTAGGGCAGTCCGTTGCTCCGGTCGCTTAATAAAGTTCCAACTACACATTTCGGAACAGACCACAGGTCTCATTTTGTTAATATGCGTTTATATAACATAAACCTCATTTTTGGCGGCTCTGCCGATATAAAGTTTATGTTGAAATAACCTGAACCATCTCTCTTACCGTGCGAGCGGTTATTTTAACATCAGGCAAACCGTTGCTCCGGCTTGCTTCATAACGTTACAATAAATACATCTGGTGCAAAGTCGCTAGACTTTGCTTCATCTGAATGTATTTATTATAAGATCAGGCAAGCCGCTACTCCGGCTTGCTTCACAACGTTACAATAAATGCATACGGGACAAACCGTAGGCTTTGTTTC
>JBAYOC010000020.1:0-10245 GCA_041678465.1 Anaerovoracaceae bacterium
CTCAATATGCTGGATCTAGCCGGCATTCCTCTAAGGAGCTGTGACCGGGAAGAAGAGCATCCATTTGTTGTCGGTGGCGGTCCCTGTTCCTTTAACCCCGAACCCATTGCTGATTACTTTGACTTTTTTGTCATAGGTGATGGAGAGGATTCTATCCCTGTTGTCTGCAAAGCCCATACCGATTGGAAAAGAAACAAGGGTAACCGTAATGATTTTTTGTCAACCATATCCGGTTTACCAGGTATTTACGTTCCTGCTTTCTATCAGCCGGTATACCGCGAAGATGGAAGGTTGGAGTCCATTGACAAAGTAGTCCCCGATGCTCCGGATCAGGTGAGAAAGTGCATTGTATCCAAAATGGATGCCGCACCCTTTCCTGAGAAGCCTATTGTTCCTCTCATTGAAGTGGTCCATGACCGGTCGGTTATGGAGCTCTTTCGCGGTTGCACCAGAGGATGCCGTTTTTGCCAGGCCGGTATGATTTATCGACCTGTGAGGGAACGCTCTAAGGACTGTGCAATTGATTTAATTGAAAAACAGCTTGCTTCAACAGGGCATGATGAGCTTTCCCTTCTTTCCCTGTCTACGAGCGATTATTCTGAGTTCGAAGGTCTGGCAACGGAGCTAGTCAGAACCGGCAAGGAAAGAAATGTTGCAATTTCTCTCCCGTCTCTGCGTCTGGATACATTTTCTTTCCAGGTTCTAAACGAAATACAAGGCTACAAGAAGACAGGACTGACCTTTGCACCTGAGGCAGGAACACAACGGTTGCGCGACGTCATCAACAAATGCATCAGCGATGAGGATATCTACAGTGGCATGCGGCAAGCGATAGAACTGGGATGGAACAGCGTGAAGCTCTACTTTATGATCGGTCTGCCTACGGAAACCTTTGAAGACCTCGACGGCATCGCTGAAATAGCAAAAAACATTATGGCCATCTATTATGAACATAACGGAGGGCGAAGGGGAGGTAAATTTAAGATCAATGTAAGTGCTTCCAATTTTGTCCCAAAGCCCCATACGCCTTTTCAATGGGTTGCACAGGACAGTCCCGAGCTCTTCCGGGAAAAGCATTATTATCTAAAGGATAAATTTAGAAAAATCAAAGGAGCCCAATTCAGTTATCACGGTACAGAAGCCAGCCAGATAGAGGCTGTGCTGGCCAGGGGAGACAGACGATTAAGTGAAGTGATTTATAAAGCTTGGAAAGCGGGATGCAAGTTCGACGGATGGAGAGAACACTTTATATACGAAAAATGGATAGAGGCACTGAATGATTCCGGCATAGATCCCAATTTCTACACCTCGGGAAAGGTCTGCGAGGGTGATGTTCTTCCATGGTCTCTCATCGACAGCGGCGTTGATGATGCTTATCTTCGCAGCGAATGGGAAAAGGCAGTTGAGGGCCAACAGACGCCCGATTGCAGGGAAGGCTGTACCGGTTGTGGCATAAACCGTTATGTGGATTGCGATAGGGAGGGGACAATATGAATCGATATCTGCTGAAATTTGAAAAGTCAGGACAGCTTCGCTACACCTCCCATTTGGATCTCCTCCGTTTGTTCCGCAGGACATTCAAAAGAGTAGGGATTGATCTGGTTTACTCTCAGGGCTTTAATCCCCATCCGAAAATGAGCTTTGCTCAACCTTTATCTCTGGGTTATACCAGTGTTGGAGAGTATTTAGAGTTTGAAACGAGAATGCCTTATAACGAGGGTTTTCTGGTGGATTCCATGAACAGTTCACTGCCTTACGGTGTAAAAGTGCTGGATTGCCACGTTATTTCCGATTCCCGAAAAACCGCAGCTTCCCTGGTTCGCTGGGCAGATTATGAGGTCAGGTTGCCTGAAGGTCATGCATTTCCAACGAGTCAACAGCTCAGGGACTTTGTGGATCAGGATGTGATTCCCGTTTCAAAGCGTGCCAAAAAAGGCAAGGAAACTGTGGAAATCGATATCAAACCTATGATCGATCAGCTACAGACCGGAATTGACGATGAGAGCCAACAGGTTCTTACTATGAAAATCCGAACAGGAAGCGAGTCCAATCTAAATCCGGAGCTGCTTCTCGCATCTTTGTTCGACTTTTGCGGAATCCCTCTTGAAAAGTATGACCCACGCATCATGCGTCTTGAATTATACAGGGAGGATGGGCAGCCATTATCCGCGGAATAAATTTGCTGTATTCTAAATACATGTTATATATTGACATTAATTACTATTTAATGTATTGTTAAGCCAAATACATTAGGTGGTGATCCCTTTGAATTTGTCAATAAATCGTAAGTTACTTTATAAGGTAATTGCAGGGATTCTTCTCATTGCAATTACCTTTGTTGTTTTTACGATTCGACAATCGGGTGGTGAAGTCATGTGGCTTGAAGCGGGAGAAGAGCCAACGATTACCGAGACCGAGACACCAGAAACGGAAGATTTGATTGTAACCGAACCCATAGAAGCTTCTATTATCGTGATTGATGTCTCCGGAGAGGTAATGGTTCCTTCAGTTTATACACTCTCAGAAGGGGCCAGGGTATATGAGGCTATCGAAACTGCAGGCGGATTGACGGAGAATGCGGATACGAGAAATACGAATCTGGCGGCTCCTTTATCTGATGGGATGAAGCTGTACATACCCGGTAAAGAAGATGTGGTAGCTGAGGAGAAGCAGACGGGCGAGGCACCCGGCAGTCGCTTTGTTAACGGAAATGTGTCTCAGAACGCGAATGTATCAGGCAGTTCCACGGTTGGATTGATCAACATCAATACCGCTAACTCAACTGAACTTCAAAAATTGTCGAGCGTAGGTCCGGTTACGGCAGATAAAATCATTGCCTACAGAAATGATTATGGTAAATTCAAAACGATTGAAGAGTTGATGAACGTCAGCGGCATTGGAGAAAAAACCTTTGCAAAGCTTAAGAACGCAATCATTGCAGAATAAAATGCCCTCAAATTGCCCACACTAAATTCGAGGTGAGGCAATGTTTAGTCAACGTAAAAGTTTTTGGAAAAGGCGATGGTTTTTAATAGCTGTCGTAGTAATCCTAGGAGCAGGCTATTGGTTTAGCCAGGGAGATAGGTTTCCCTCCGATGTGGACACGCCGTTAGGGGAAGAAGTGGATCAAAGAGTTGAAGCACAACCCGGAACGAGCCATACCGGTACAGCACAGGTGGGAGAAGATATCGCTATAACGACACCGGATACCACTGAGCCCGTGGAGGAAAACTTTTTTCTAGTGAAAGAAATCGATGGCGTCATTGAGGTCTATTACTACGACGGAGAGGGGGAGCCTACCTTCGTAAAGAGTACCGACATCGCATTTTCTTTCCTGAGCGAAGTAGACCAGACCATGTTCTCCGAGGGGATACTTATAAAAACAGAGGAAGAGCTTCATGAGCTTCTTCAAGACTTCGGGAGTTAAAATATGATAAAAAAAATACAGACAAAACTCAGGATACCCTCCATCCTGCTATTAATCGTTTCATTAACGCTATTTGCCGGCACAGGTATGCTGCTTAACAGCATACCTGATCAGATAAAAATATTTGCAGACGAGACAAAGGTGATCAATCTTCCTCTTAAGGAAGTGACTATTAAAGTTCTGCCGGAGACTAAGGTGGTGCCGGGTGGCCAATCGGTGGGGGTGAAAATGGACGTAAAGGGGGTCCTGGTGGTGGGTCTTGAGGAAATCGAAACGGACCAAGGCCAGCGTGTCAACCCCGGATTGGAGGCAGGCCTCGAAATAGGTGACAGCATCCTGTCTATCAACAATACTTCGGTGGACAGCCCGGAGGAAGTCAGGACAGTGGTAAATGAACTTAAAGGCCAAATTCGGTTGAAAATCAATAGACAGGGAGAGACAATGAATTTCCGGATTCTTCCCGTTAAAGCGGAGGAAGATGGTCTTTATAAGATTGGTGTATGGGTCAGAGATAAGACAGCCGGTTTAGGTACCTTAACTTTTTATGATCCGTTTTCACAGAGTTTCGGGGCCTTAGGACACGCAATAACGGATCCGGATACGGGGCATGTGCTTCCGGTGGAAACAGGGGAATTGTTGAGCGCAAGTGTGGAGTCTGTCAAGCAAGGAAAGGCCGGGCTACCCGGTGAGATTCGCGGTATTTTTTATGAAGCTGATGAGCCCTTGGGCAATCTCTTGACAAATACGAATTATGGGATATTTGGCTCTTTTTATAAGCCAATCACAAATCCCTATTATCCAGAACCAATGGCAATCGGCTACCAAAACAATGTAGAGGAGGGCCCCGCATGGCTGTTGACCACAGTTGATGGAAACAAGATGGAGAAATATGAAATCCACATCGACAAGGTCAACCGGCAGTCAAAACCCAATACAAAAAGCATGGTCATCAGTGTTACGGATGAAAGACTGCTGAAAAAAACCGGTGGCATCGTACAGGGAATGAGCGGTAGTCCCATTATTCAAAATGATAAAATAATCGGTGCAGTAACCCATGTTTTTGTAAACGATCCCTTGAAAGGCTATGGGATATTCATTGAGTGGATGCTGCAGCAAACTGACCAATTGTCGAAAGATGACTAATAGTAAAGAATATTCGAATAATATTTATCTTGCTTATTTGACAATATTTTATTACTATTAAGAGGAAATATGGTAAGAAGTGTAATCCCGTCTAAAAAGGAGGAAAATGATGAGCAAGGTTAGAGTCGGTATCGCTGATGACAACAAGGACTTTTGCAATATTCTCGCCGATTTTTTTGAAATGCAGCAGGAAATAGATGTTATATTCAAAGCGTATGATGGTATGCAGACTGTCGATGCGGTCCTTAAGGACAAACCGGATGTTTTGATTTTGGACATGATCATGCCGTATTTGGACGGTTTGGGAGTTCTCGAAAGGTTGAACGCCGTCGAAATGGATCCCATGCCCAAAATAATCATGCTATCCGCAGTAGGTCAGGAAACCATCACGCAAAAAGCAATTAATCTAGGCGCAGAGTATTACATTGTGAAGCCCTTTGATCTGAGCATCTTGGCGAAGCGTATCCAACAACTTTCCGGCTTTGCAGAAACCTCCTCTTCCACGACTAAGAGCAATCTGGTAAAATCCGTTTTGCTTGAGGAAGAAGGAAAGAAAAACAATCTGGAAATTGATATTACAAACATCATTCACGAGGTGGGTGTACCAGCCCATATCAAGGGATATCAATACCTCCGCGATGCAATCACCATGGTGGTAGACGATATGGATCTTCTGGGAGCGGTCACGAAAGAGCTATATCCCGCCATCGCCAAGAGGAACAATACAACGCCCAGCCGAGTGGAGAGAGCCATCCGCCACGCCATTGAAGTAGCTTGGAACCGTGGCAGAATTGAGACGATCAACAGTCTCTTCGGCTATACAGTCCATAACGACAAGGGCAAACCCACCAACAGCGAGTTTATAGCAATTATTGCGGATAAGCTCAGGTTGGAGAGAAAAGCTAGTTAAGCAATCATCAAAATATAAAATTATTTTTGACAGCGGGAAGCAACAAATTTCTCGTTGTCTTTTTTTTATAATAGGTAAGCAGCGGGCTTGTCCTACGAAAGCAAGGAGTGACACCATGAAAATCTATGCTAACCTATTTCTGATTCCTTTTATACTAATTATTATTTTCTCTGTCTTTTCAGGGTTTACAAGAGGTTCTGATTCTGCATTGGTTGAAGAGTTGATAAGGGAAAGAACCGATATACTACATAAGGTATATTTCCAACAAATTGATCCTGAAAAAGGAGAGCTGCTTCTATATGAGATTGAGACCCAGCCCCTTCTGGCATCAGATATACGAACGCTCCGTCGGTTCACGGACACTGATATGGACATGATCAGGGATCTGGAAATTCTGGTACTGGAGGAAACATCCAATCTCTATGGGGACAAATCTTACCGGAGCGATATTCTTTGGTATATGAAGGGGCTTGCCGGAGACTATGTGCAATCTGTGGATTACAACATCCTGTTGAAGAAATCCGGTGATCGTTACAAGCTCTCGGAATTTACCCCCATCATACCTTAATCTAGGTATTTAAACCTTGTTGTCCTCACACTCCCATCTGTCTCATGGGAGTGTTTTCTCTGAAAACCCACGCCATCCTAGCTTTATGGCGTGGAATGTTTTAATCAAAACCGTAAATTATGGTTTATTTATCAAAAAAGGATGGTATAATAATTTGGCGTGAGGTATTGAAAACATCAAGGAGGATGGACTTTTGAGAGAAGTATATTTAGACTACTCAGCTACCACACCGGTCAAACAGGAAGTGTTGGGGGAAATGCTTCCATATTTCTCTGAGAAATATGGCAATCCCTCCAGTCTGTACGCAAAGGGCTTTGAAGCGAAAGAAGGTTTGATGCTTGCAAGGACAAGAGTTGCGGAACTGATTGGTGCACAAGATAGAGAAATTTACTTTACTTCCGGAGGCACAGAGGCAGACAACTGGGCAGTCGTAGGTGCAGTAAAATCTAAAAAAGCCAAGGGAAACCACATCATAACGACTAAGATAGAACACCATGCATTGCTTCATACCTGCGAGTACCTTGAGAAAGAAGGCTATGAAGTAACCTATCTAGATGTGGACAAGTACGGTCTCATATCTTTAGAGCAGCTTAGAGAAGCGATAACCGATAAAACCGTTCTGATCAGCATTATGTTTGCAAACAATGAGGTTGGTTCTATTCAACCTGTAAAAGAAATTGCTGCAATGGCAAAAGAGAAGGGGATACTCTTCCATACTGATGCTGTTCAGGCTTTAGGAAACGTGCCCATCGATGTGAAAGATCTGGGTGTGGACATGATGTCCATTTCCAGCCATAAGATCTATGGACCCAAAGGGGTAGGCGCCCTCTATATCCGCAAGGGGCTCGTCATAACAAATCTGTTGCAGGGCGGTGCGCAGGAATATAAAAAGAGAGCCGGAACGGAAAACCTTTCCGGCATCGTAGGCTTTGGGAAAGCTTGTGAGTTGGCCAGGCTTAATTTAGATACCCACATCAAGGAGATCTCTGAGCTGAGAAACTACTTCCTAAAAGAGATTCAAAGCAAGCTTGCCGATGTTGATGTGAACGGATCTTTGGAACACCGTTTGCCGGGTAACCTGAACCTGGTGTTTCACTATGTGGAAGGGGAAGCGATGATTCTCTATATGGACCTTCACGGAATCTACGCATCTACAGGCTCTGCCTGCTCCTCAGCCAGCTTTTCTGCTTCTCATGTGCTGGCAGCCATGGGATTGCCCATCGAACAGGCCTACAGCTCCGTGCGCTTCACAGTGGGTGACTTTACCACGAAAGATGACATTGACTACGTTGTAGCAGAGGTTGTAAGAATCGTAGAGAAATTAAGATCATTTTCGCCCTTTGACAAAGATCATGTAATGGAAACAGAACAAAAATGTAACTGTCAAGCTTAATATGCAGAAAGGAGATATACAGATGGGTATGTACAACGAGAAAGTAATGGACCATTTCACCAATCCAAGAAATACCGGCGTCATAGAAAACGCCGATGCAGTAGGTACTTATGGAAGCCCCGTATGCGGTGACATGATGGAGATTTCTCTTAAAGTTGAAGATAGTGTGATTGTCGATGCCAAGTTCAGAACCTTTGGATGCGGCTCTGCAATCGCCTCATCCAGCGTAGCTACAGATATGATCAAGGGAAGAACTCTGGAAGACGCACTCAAACTGACAAACGCTAATTTTGTAGAAGAGCTGGGAGGCCTTCCCGGTCCTAAGATACACTGTTCGGTTTTAGCGGAGCAGGCAATCAAGACTGCAATTTACACATATGCAAAGAAGCACGGGCTGGAATTGGAAGGATTGAAAGGCTTTGATCCCGATTCCGAATTCGATCATGATGATGAGGAAGAAGAATAGGCCACGCTCATAACATAATAATTGCGCGGACCGGACAGACGGGAGCGCAGTAACCGCAGGTCAGGCAGATGTCATATCGCACATTTGCCTGACCTGTTTCATTCATATAGATGGCGTGGTTGGGGCAACGATGCAGACAGGCTCTGCATCCTTCGCAGTCACCCTGGTCGATAAAGATCCGCTTTTTGCTCATATCGGGTGCATAGTCCGGCGCAAGAGTACCTTCCATCAATTCAATGATTCGATCCACTTCTTCAGTGCAGCCAAAGCCAACCATTAGGGAAGAAATTCCGGGCAGATCCCTCACGTATTGGATGGCTTCCCGATAGCTTCCTGTCAGGATGCCACCCCCGAAGACCTTCATCCCAAAGACCCCTTTACCGGCTTCTGCAGCGACTTTTATAGCATGAGCCATATCTTCCTTGGTACCCGGTCCCTGACCATCCCGAATGCCAAGACTCTTAAAGTTGATCAGAGGAAAGAGCACATCTAGGTCGGGTGTGGTTGCAGCGCGGTGAGCAACGTCTACGTGGTGGGTGGAAACGCCTATGGCTTTTACGATGCCTTTCGCCTTGTAATCCTGGAGGCATTCCCAGGCTCCTGCGCGGTGATCCCAGTCCGGATCACCTCGTACCTCATGCATGAGAAAGACCTCGATCACGTCCCGATCCAGTTCTTTTCTGGCTTCCTCAATGGCTCCCCACATCTCTTCGTAACTTCCATAAAGGCACTTGGAGACGATGATCGGATCATAATTTGTTCCCTTGAGAGCTTCCCGGATGTAAGGGTAGGTGCGGTAGTATTGTGCCGTGTCCAGAAAGTTGATCCCTCGTTCCAGGGCATGGCGAAGTACGGCTGCTCCTTCGGGAACAGGAAGATTCAGCTGGGTGCTTCCTATCGTGAGAACTCCGAAGCCAACCTGTGAAACTGTGAGACCTGTGTTGCCAAGAGGGGTTTTCTTCATAGTAACTGTCCTTTATCTGCCTGTATCTGTTAAGAACAATTTTACCATTTTTCCTCTAAGGAATCCACATTGTTTCTACCTATATAAAAAGAGGAAAATATGCTATGATCATAATGACAACCATGTATATAAAGACGTGAACCATGAAAATTTTAAGCCTCTTGTCAACAGAGAAAAAATCATGCCTGGCCTTCGTAGCCCAGAAGTAACTCAAGATCAGCACAGATACGGCATAACAAAAGGGAAGAGCGATATAAGTTCTTGTATAGAATACACATAAGCTACCTGCCATAACTAATGACATGGTCATAAAAGGTCTGTTTTCACCGTATGGAACTTTAAATGGTAGAATAAAATATTTTTTCATAAAAATGCTCCTTATAAAATAGATGGGAGAATCACTCTCCTATCCAGTTACTATGGATTTATATAAAAAAATACGCAACCAAATCTGCTTCAACATATAAAACTATTTACTATCACAGTTGTAACAAAATATGATGAAAAAGCCTTTTTCTTCATAACACTAACTTCCTGGTATTTTATTAAGAAATAACCCTCTTTAATCTTTGGCAGATTTACGGCACAAAAGAACCGTTTCATATATTATAGACTAGTACTACACATATTTCACCTAATGTGACAAAGTTTGCCGTCCCGTCCCCATGACACATACACAATGCTTATATGCAATACTGCCATTTCCACACAATCATAAGCAGCACCACCCCTCTAATCCGCAGTTTTATAAAATGGGCTAACCCTTCTATAATAAGAACGTTTTAACTCAGCAATTTGTGACAGGGATCCTGAAAAACTTAAAGAATTTCTAAAATAATAATAGTGTGTGAAAATCTCGAGATGTAACAATAACCAACATAAGTAGACAAACCCCTGTTCGGGTTAGTATAATAGACTCCAATCGGGTATTGAAATAGAGAACGGGTAAGGGGGATGCCTATGTTCATTTTAGCTTTGACCATTGATGAAGCGGAGAAAATTGATATGATTTTCAGACAATATGAATCGCAGCTTCTCAGCTTTCTATGCAATTTCTTGCAAGATAAAAAAGCAGCTGAAGACGTCCTCCAGGAAACTTTCGTTCAGTTGTGCAAAAATGCAGATAAAATAGGAGAGACCGACTCCATTGCGACCAAGAATTATGTATACAAAATTGCCGAAAACAAGGCCAAGGACCTATTCAGACAAAAAAATAAGACTGAAGCTGTCACAAACCCCTATGATGACAACGTTATTACTATAATGGATGAATTAGAAGTCAGAAGAATCACTGCATCTGTGCCACTGGGAGAATGGATCGATGCGTGTCTGCAAGAATTGAGCAGAGAAGACCAAGACATCCTTATATTCAAA
>JBAYOC010000021.1:0-10055 GCA_041678465.1 Anaerovoracaceae bacterium
CCCATATATATCGGACAGGAGATCTATGAGATGCGTTACCGCTGCCGCATCGGTATAGGGTCCGAAATAGCGGCTGCCATCCTCTACGATTCTTCTGGTTTTCACAAGGCGAGGCCAGGGTTCTCCCAAGGTAACTTTAATATAGGGAAATGTCTTATCGTCCCGAAGGAGAACATTGTATTTCGGCATGTGTTTTTTGATTAAATTTGACTCAAGGAGCAGGGCCTCCATCTCTGTCTCCGTTACGATGTATTCAAACTCCGCGATGTGGGAGACCATGGCACGAACCTTGGGGTCCAGATTGGATTTCGACTGGAAATACTGTCTTACCCGGCTCTTTAGTGATATGGCTTTGCCCACGTAAATAATCTCTCCGGTTTTGTCCTTATGCAAGTAAACTCCGGGCTTGTCCGGAAGGGTTTTCAGGTTTTCTTTAATATCGAACATGGCTTGTCCTCATTTGCTATTTATATAATGTATTATACCAAAATTGCAAAGCAATTCTGGTATAATCAGCCATCTGCGATTTCGACTATTCGTCTGTCGAAATAATCGCAGGGCACTCAATGTATGATATCCACACCCATTGCTTTGTGGATATTATATCATATTTGTGATTACGACGAGTATTGGTTATTCAACAGTAACCCCCACGTAATAGTGCTGCAGAATATCTTTATAGTTATAGCCGGCCTTTGCCATGCCATTAGCTCCCCACTGGCTCATTCCCACTCCATGGCCATATCCATGGGTGGTAAATACGATGTCTTCATTGCCGTTGAAAGCCAAAGAGAAGTTGGCAGAGCGAAGCCCAAAGAGCTCTCGGATATCCCTGCCTCTCAGAACCTTATCACCTACCTGTATTTCTTCCACTCGCCCTCCATCGCTTTTGGTTAGTATTTTTATGGTATTGGGACTAATGTTAGCTGCCCCGTATTTCTCCTTTATTTTTTTCTTGAAGGTGGTCAGGGATATGGAAATGCTTTCGTTTTGATAGGGGGCTTCGCCTTCAAAACGGCTTTCGACGCTGCGCAGGTAGGGAAGCGCTGATACAAATACATCTTCCGAATTCTCCGTCCTGCCGCCACTGGCAGAGTGGAACAATGGCTGTTCCACCATGTTTCCCTCATAGTACATAATCTCCCCAGCTGTAGATTCCGTTGCCTCCTGAATCTTGAGCCAGCCGTCCTCCATCCATCCCGTTCCCTTTAGCTCTGTCAACTCTTCTTCTGTGCGGTAAACCTGACAATGGGTTGTGTCACACAGGGGGGCATTGGGGTGTTCCGCTGCGTTCCCGCCGGCTGCTGCTCGCGTGATCTTGGATAACCCATAGGTTCTAGCGGCGACAGCCTGCGCTTTCAAAGCTTCCATTTCAAAAGTTGCGGGCATCTCTCCCGCTACTACGCCGGCTACGTAGCTTTCAAGGTCAAGGGTCAACGTCCTCCCTTCCTGCTGGCGGTACACGGTGATAGTTCTACTTTCTCTTTCTACTCGGGGAAAGCTCACTTCATCACCATGGAAAAACAGTACAAGAAATAAAGGCAACAAGACCAAAGCAAAGATCATGATACCCACTGTAGCGGCGCAAAGGCGAACCAGTGCCCAATTTCGAATGCGAAATCGAAACCTTCTTCTCATACGTGCTCGAATTTTCATCCATTGCCTCCTCGTCGGAGCAAAGTCCGCTTAACTCAAAACGCCTTTTGCATTTTAGTGTTTTTCGACGCTGCCTTGCTCCTCCTCTTCCCCACAAAGCATTACGCTTTGTGGGGACCCCTATAGACAACGTATCCACAGGGACAAACCCTTGTCGCCACAAAATATTTCTCTTTGCGGGGACCCCGATTCGATACTCTACAGGGACAAACCCCGCGGCCTGTTTAAATGTATGAAAACAATGTGTGTTTCATTCGCAATTGATTATTGTGACAAGCAGGTATATTACCATAGCTTCTGGAGATAATGAATATAGACAGGAAGAGGTATATCATATTATGTTTTGTCCCCCTTTAGCATAATTGCTTTAGAAAAACATACCTCTTCCTTTTTTTGTGGAAACAATCACGGGGTCTGTCCCTCGTCGAAGCAAACTGCGCTTAGATCAAAACACCTTTATCTTATTGGTATTTTTCATCGCTGCGTTTGCTTCTCCTCTTCCCCACAAAGCGTTCCACTTTGTGGGGGCCCCTAAACCACCCCAAAAGGCATATTGCACTTTGACAAAGCGAAGAATGATGGTATACTATTTTCTGTAGAAAGTGAATTACCCCGGAGGATTAATTTGGCAAAATATATAGTACAGAAGAGCGGTCCGTTGCACGGTGAAGTTGAAATCAGCGGTTCCAAGAACGCGGTACTCCCTATCATGGCTGCCGCCCTGCTTGCAGAAGGCGAATGTGAAATTCTTGAGGTCCCCGCCCTTCGCGATGTTGACGTCATGTGCAAACTTCTCAGCTGCATTGGTTCCGAAGTGAAAGAGGATTATGAAAACGGTCGAATCGTTATTCGCACCGATCAAATTATAGAAGAACAAGCTCCCTATGAGCTGGTCAAGAGAATGCGGGCATCCATATTGGTTATGGGTCCCCTGCTTGCCAGAACCAAAAAAGCAAAGATTGCCCTACCCGGCGGTTGTGCAATCGGCGCCAGACCTATCGATCTTCACCTCAAAGGTTTTCAAGCTTTAGGTGCTGAAATCGAGCAGGGTCACGGTTATGTAGAGGCTCGCGCTGATAAGCTGAAAGGCGGCAAGGTATATCTGGACTTTCCCAGCGTTGGTGCAACAGAAAATATTATGATGGCAGCGGCTCTCGCCGAAGGAAACACCATTATTGAAAATGCTGCGGAAGAACCCGAAATTGTCGATCTTGCCAATTTCATGAACAAAATGGGAGCCAAAGTCAAGGGCGCCGGTACCGACACCATTCGAATTGAAGGAGTTCCTTCCCTTCATGGCACGCGACATACCGTCATCCCGGATAGAATAGAGACCGGCACATTCATGGTGGCGGCAGCTATAACCCGTGGCAACGTCTTGTTGAAAAATGTAGTGCCCGATCACGTTAAACCTGTTATCGCAAAGCTCATCGAATGCGGAGTCAGCATCGAGGACAGCGACGAAGGAATACGCGTTAGAGGCGATTTGCAGCCTCTCATTTCCGCCGATATTAAAACCATGCCCTACCCCGGTTTTCCCACGGATATGCAGCCACAATTCATGGCGTTGCTCACCACCGTTAACGGGCCCAGTGTCGTAGTAGAGACTGTTTTCGAAAACAGATATATGCACGTGGGTGAACTCAACCGCATGGGAGCTGAAATCAAAATTGAAGGAAGAAGCTCCATCATCCCCGGCGATAGAACTCTGCAGGGAGCACAGGTCATTTGCACGGATTTACGGGCAGGGGCTGCTATGGTACTGGCCGGACTCATGGCCGAAGGTACCACTGAAATCTCCGAGATCTATCACTTGGAGAGGGGCTATGCCTCATTTGCACATAAATTCCGGACTTTGGGTGCCAATCTCATGAAAGAAGAGGATTAACACCTCATTCCATAAGTCGATAAATCCATACAGACGCCATGACTCCTACTCCGTAGCCAACGAGGCCGGCCAGCAGGGAATGGCGTATTTTTTTTACCGCAGTAGCCCCGAAGTACACCGCGATAACGTAGAAGACCGTCTCGCAGGTTCCCGCCATAACCGACGCCACATTTCCCAGGAAACTGTCTGCGCCATAAGTCGTTACCATCCGTTCTACTAACGCTAGGGATCCACTGCCGGACACGGGCCGCAAGAGGATCAGAGAGGTTAGTTCTCTTGGGATTCCCAGCTTTTCAAAGATAGGGCCGATGATATCCTCCAGGTATTCCATCGCTCCCGAACTGACCATGGCCTCGATGCCGACAAATATGGCAATGATGAAGGGCAAAATTTCCATGGCCGTAGCGATGCCGGTTTTGGCGCCCTCAATAAAGCTATCATACACCTCCACTCGTTTGTATAACCCATGGACGAGGATGACCGTTATAATGCCGGGTATAAAGCACAGGGAAAAAGCACTCAACAGATTGGTCATTTCCGGGACTTCCTCTCATAGATCTTGCACACCCAGATAGAGGCAATCATAGACACGAGCCCCACAAGTATGGACGGAACAATGATACTCCCCGGGTCCGCTGAACCGGCATCACTTCTGATCTTCACAATGGTAACCGGTACAATCTGAATCATGGACATATTCGCAGCCATGAACATGCACATAGCATCGCTGGCAACGGGATTGTGCCCATTTTCTTCATCCAACATGACCATACTTTTAAGAGCAAACACCGTCGCACTGTTCCCTGCTCCGAAAATATTGGCGCTAAAGCTCATTAGTATCATAGCAATGGTTTCTCGATTTTTCTCTTTTGGAAACAGATATCGGATTAAGGGTTTGACAAGCCTGGCAAACGCATCTATTAGTCCCGAGTCCTTTGCAACATTCATCAAACCGGACCACACCGCCATGATTCCCGCCAGCCCAATCACGAAATATACCCCCTCGGTACAGCTGGTCATCAGCCCTTCGCTGAAGGATCCCAGCACCCCTCTGTAGGCGGCAACGGCAATGCCGGAAAGAAGCATTCCGGCCCAAATATAGTTCATCATATTATGTTCAGCCCTCCCTCTCCTATGAAAGAATATATGCCTTCTGTGGAAAATCATGTTGAAAACTTCCACCTTTTCCTGCATAATGAAATACGGAGGTGACGTGAAATGGACACTATGATTACATTAGGCGACGCAGCTCTCATCGTTATAGTCATCGTACTCGCAATTCTGATTATATACTGCATCTCTCTGGTCAGAAATCTGATCCCCGCAGTAAAGACGATGAATAGAATCCTTGAGGATACAGAACGGATTACCGAAACTGCTGCCAACGGGGTGGAAGAAGCACAAAAGATAGTTGGAAATATAAGCCAATCCGTTTTATCCGTTTCCGGTGCACTGAAGGGCAACGAAGGCTTTATACAGGGCTTGACATCGCTGTTCAAAGCACTGACATCGCTGGTAGGGTTGCTAAGGAAATAAAAGATTGACTAAAATGTTGTTTTATGGTAACCTACAATTGGGTGTGTTATTGTATACATTGACTTGGAAAAATTAGAGTTAGGGGGTAAGGCAAATGAAAGCAACAGGTATTGTAAGAAAAGTTGACGAGCTGGGTAGAATCGTGCTTCCCATTGAGCTTAGAAGAACTCTCGACATTGAAATCAAAGACCCCATCGAGATTTATGTTGACGGTGATTATATTCTCTTGAAGAAGTATGAACCGGCCTGCATTTTCTGCGGTAACGCAAAAAATGTTAAACGGATTCACGACAAGAACGTATGCGGCGAATGCATAAAAGAAATGCAGAATCTGTAAACCAACGGCTATTGTAACAAATAAAAAACCTGTTCTGACTCTAACGAGCGAACAGGTTTTTTCTTTTAGTCATTCAACAAATCTTTAATTTCATGGAGCAAAGATGCATCGATCTCGTCATTGATGGTGTCATCATTTTTCTTGTTTCCCAAACGTCTGAACTGTTGCTTGGGGTATGTGCTGAAATCCGTTGAAAGCTTTTCCGGTTTGTCTCCGTTTCTTTCCTCGACAACCAGACGAACCTTGATCTTACTTTCCAAAATATTGCTCTCAACCACGACGCCCATGCCGTCTATGGTTTTCACCCTTTCTCCCACATCCGGCATCCCCCGCCGCAGTTCGCAATAAACGTCATTTTCAAATTTTAGACAGCACATGAGCCTGCCGCAAATCCCAGAGATTTTCGTAGGATTCAGCGATAGGTTTTGCACTTTGGCCATCTTAATGGAAACCGGTTCAAACTCCGGCAACCAGGAATGACAACACAAAGCTTTCCCACAGGTTCCGATGCCTCCGACGAGCTTAGCCTCATCTCGCACGCCAATCTGCCTGAGTTCGATGCGCATCTTGAAAATGCCGGCCAGGTCCTTCACCAATTCACGGAAATCGACCCTGCCGTCGGCGGTAAAGTAAAATATGATTTTACTATTGTCAAAGGTATGCTCTACATCTACCAGTTTCATTTCCAGCTTGTGTTTATCGATCTTTTCCTGACATAAGGCTAGGTCATGCTCTTTTTTGTCCAGATTTTCCTTGTGTTGCAGAACATCCTTCTCATCTGCTATGCGGATTATCTTTTTCAGTGGAGCAACGATTTCTTTTTCGTCTACTTCTTTTATATCCTCAGACAAGGTGCCGAATTCCAGCCCTCTGGCAGTTTCTACTATCACATTCATACCCTTGGAAACTCTAGTTCCGGCAGGATCGAAGAAATAGACCTTTCCGGCCTTCTTAAATCTTACACCTGCTACTTTTATCATGTGGATTCCTCCTATATCATCTTCAATACCATGTTTTTAATGGTATGATTTGTATTGATGTGGCGGCTGATATCCCGCCGTGCTTCTTCGATAAGAGCGATCGCTCCGTATACTTTTTCCGCAGTAACCAATCGACTCAGCTTCTGCATCTGCGAATCCGTACATTTTGATGCAACCCCCATTGCACAGAACAGAATGTCCCGATACCATTTTTCCAGAGCATCTAGAAAGGCAAATGCCTGCTCACGCTCTCCCGTGACTTCCGCAAGCTTTCCTGCAATGGCATAGTAGCTTTTCCCCTCCATGATCATAACGCCGATGGAACGGGCTTGTACACAAGCAGCTTCAACATATGCTCCTTCGCATTCCTGCCCGTCATCCAACCGATACAATACACAGCGTGAACGGATGGTAGGGAGCAGATGTTCTGCGTTGTTAGAGAGCAGGAGCAGAATCGATCCTCCCGGCGGCTCCTCAAGGGTCTTTAGAAGACGGTTTTGAGCGTGATGAGTCATTGTGTCGGCATCCCTAATGACGGCTACCGTCCGTTCCCCTACCATAGGTTTCGATAGGAGCCTTACCAACAGTCCTTCCACCGTCTTATCCTTTACCGACAGCCCGTCTTTGCATATTATATGGATGTCTTCCCCGTAGGGGGTAACTTCTCGGGCCAGTTCACGGGCAAACTGAATCAGACTGTCGTCGTTTGATCCTTCTAAAATGTATGCATGCATCAGCTTTCCCTCTCGGGCTAACTGTACAAGTCCTTCCTTCACCGGTTCCTGTTTCATAAAGCTATCCTCATAGCCTTCCCAGAAATGCAGCGGTTTTCTCTATAATCTCCGAGCTGATTTCTTTTACCCCGCGACTCCCGTCAATGCAAAGGATTCTCTCCGGATACATGTCCGCCAAGGCCAGATAACCTTCGTACACATCTCTGTGGTAGTGAATCGCCTCCAGCTCCAACCGGTCCAGAAAGCCATTGCTTATTCGTTTCTTGCCTTCATCAGGGTCCACCAGCAGAAGAATGGTCAGGTCGGGAGTCAGGCCCTCAACGGCAATTTCATTGATAATGCGGACCTTTTCCCCTAACTTGCGCCCGTAACCCTGGTAAGCGATGCTGGAGTCCATAAAGCGGTCGCATATGACTGTCTTCCCCTCATCCAGGGCAGGTCGAATCTTCTCAGCTACATGTTGGGCTCTTGAAGACGCATAGAGCAAGGCCTCTGTGAGGTGATCCATTTCCTGATGCTGAGGATCCAAGATTATCTCTCTGATCTTTTCACCGATACGGGTGCCCCCGGGCTCCCGCGTCAAAACCGTATCCATCCCCATGGAGACCAGATAGTCTGTCAGTCTGTTGATCTGTGTTGTCTTCCCTGCCCCGTCGGGGCCTTCAAAGGTAATAAATAACCCCGGCCTCATCTTTGTCTCCCTGGTTTTTTAATTATTTCGTCCATAAGCTTTCCCACTAAATAGATGGACAAAGCCAATACCGGAACGCAGAGAAGTGCTGTAAAAACTATCTTCAGGATCATCATGGTGTCCATATTCAGCACTGTCCCCTTTCACTACAAATGGATTTATCCCTTTAATAAGAATACCTCCAATAAGTCAAAAAGTCCAGCAAAACAAGGGTTAGAGGCCAAACTGCCTGATAACTCCTGCTGCCATATAATCCGCCATGGACAGGGCTCGATCTTCGTTCATGTCAGTAACGGCGATTTCTTCAGCAAACCGCCCCTTCATTCTAAAGGTTGCCGTTTCTTCAACCATACGGAGGTGATCAAACAGCAGTATCTTCCATCTGTCTTCACTCCAATAGGGATTGATCTCCGACAGAAAGAAAGCAATATGTGAGGCATTGTCGTACCATTTTCTTCGTGCCATCTCCGCAGCCTCCTCCTCTCCGGCTTTTGCGGCATTCAGCAGCTCCGCTGCAAGGAGCAGGTGGTCCCTAAGTAGTATTTCAAACTTCTTCGCTTTTTCATCTCCATAGTAATTTTTCAGTATGTTGGCAAAGTCCGTAGGATTGCGGAGTAATCTCTGTGTTACCACATCCAGATCCTCCAATCCTGCAACAGCACTTACGATAAAGGCTCTAGTCCAGCTAACATGCTGTTCCCAAAGCATGCGGAACAGGTTCATGATGCTGAGCTGATTCTCACTGATGCATTCAGTGTGAACACAGGTCCTTCTTCTCATTTGACAATAGCTCCTTCCTGTTTTTTCCTACATTGTATGATAAAATGCGGATACCAGTGCAAATCTGAAACTTATTGGTGAGGTGTGCAAAATTTCAATTAATCAGTGGATATTTGGTATATTTAGATGTAATTTGTGCAGAATTTCAATTAGTCTGTGAATATATGATAAACATCCACAGACTAATTGAAATTCTGCACACTTCGGCGCACCCGGCCAGAAACTTGTTGATTTTATACTTGGTCCGAACTTATAAAGAGGAACTGCTTCATCTGAACCGGAGCAGTCCCTCTTTGTAATATATCAATTTAATAGTTTTTTATGGTACTTCTATCGCCGCCTTAAATACATGCCCGCGCCCGCCATCAGGCTTCCCAGACCTAAAAATAGTACTGCACCAAGGCCTCCTGTCTTCGGCAGCTGCGGCACCTTAGTTATCGGCACTGTCACTTCTGCGGCAGGAGACTGCGGTTCCGGATCGTCCGGGATCACAAGATCATCGTCTTTATCCTTATCTCTGTCTTTATCTTTATCCTTATCTTTGTCCTTGTCCCTATTTCCAAAGGCATTGGTATACGTAACCACTACACCTTCAGAATCAGCGCCCAGAGACCCTTCAATTTTCATTCCTTCAATTGTTGGTGCAGGAATTTCTGTGCCAAACTCACCGGTCGGCGCTATTGTGGTAGTAACAGCTTTCTGATTGTCCGTTTCAATCAAACGGAATTGAAGCTCAGGTATGCTCGGCGCGACATCTCTGGCAAAAGCTTCAGGCTCTTCCTCATTCTGCGCAAAGAAACTTCCATAATCGAAATCTATTTGCTGGCCATGTTTCAAGTAGAAGCGATAATAGTCCTGGTAGTCGCCGTCTACCTGCAATTCTGTAACAATATCCGCCAGGTTAAGAATTTCTACAGCTGCATTCTTTACTTCTAACTCTCCTCCTACTTTTTTATCCACAATCCTGTAGTAATTTTCATCTTCTTTTCCTTCTTTGAAGAATTGGATCATAAACTCATATTCTGCATTCGCAGGTGCCCGGTTTCCGGTGGCAATCTTCTTAACCGTTAGAACTTGTTCTTCGGCTAAGGGTATGGGGTCATTCGAAAACCATAAATCCTCAGAGTCGATAAGGCGTACCCACACAGGCTCCTCCGGCTCCACAGGTTCTCGTGCATACTCCACGCATAGCCCAAACAGATCGTCCTTAGTCTTTACGAAAGACGGCAATGGTTCCCATGGTACAACTCGGATTAGGTATACCTCATCACTAGGATAATACCCTTTTGGAGCGTCTGTTTCAATTAAAACGTATTCTCCTTCGGGAATCCCCATAAAACCAACAATTCCAAATTCATCCGATACTGCATCTTTTATTATTGTACTTCCTTCTTTATCTTTTCCTTCAAGACGGAATGTGGCTCCGGGAAGCCTTTCTTCTGTATCGCTGTCC
>JBAYOC010000022.1:0-9926 GCA_041678465.1 Anaerovoracaceae bacterium
CGCCTGCTCCCTTAAAACTCCATTTGGATAACCGTTCTCTTCCAGTTCAACTGTGCCGCCATCTCCATACACGTATCCCTTACCAATGTTGGCTTTTTCAAGTGCCAGTGTATTTGCCACAGCAGTATGAAGGCAAACTCTCCTTATTACAATAGGATGCTTTGAACTTGCTTGATCCAGATCATGTCTGGTCGGCAGATTGTCGCAGGAGTCTCTCCATTTTGATTGATCAAAGTTGGATCCCTTGATCCATTGTCCCTCGGGCAAAGTTTTTGCCTTTGCGGCCAGCCTCTCGATCACCTCCACCTTGCTCTGCGCACCGCCTAAATCTACAGTCGTATATGTTTGGCAATATGCGTAGAAATGAAGGTGGGAGTCACCCAGTCCCGGCAACATTGTCTGCCCTTTCAGGTCTACTACCTCTCCAGCTTCATAATTCTTTAATGCATCTTCCGTCGTTCCTGTGAAAACAATTTTACCTTGGTTTACGCAAAGTGCCTCTTTCCGGACACCCTCCCCTTCTAAGGTGTAGATTGTCCCGTTCGTAAACATTGTGTCAATCTTTTTCATCTCATCCTCCATGGAATCTATATACTCCACACATATTTTACGATTGCATCCAGCGTATTTGGCATGACCTCGAGCAGACTGCGCTTGTTGACTCGCTCCGTCCACTGATGGTATTCCCTTGCGACAGGTCCGTATAGGATCGATGGGATGGATATTTCTTCAATCGTTTTGAAGTTTAGACTGTAAAGTTTTCCCCACATGGGAATGCTCTTTGTCAGTTTTTCAAAATTAAAAGGCGGTAGAGAGGTGTAACTATTATCGGATATACCCATAAAATAATTTTCATAAACCAGTCCTTGTCCGTACTTCTCTTCAGACAATTTCTTGACATATTCATAGATCTTTGTTCCAAAGTTTTCTTTTCCCTCAATCATGTCGCTGTGAGTCGCCGGATAATACGGAGGTGTAAGTCCGATCAGAATAAGCGGATTCTTGATATCGGCAAAATTCAGCACCTGATCCATCAAAAATACCGTCGCCGACGGGAAATTCAATTTGCCGCTGACTACCTTCTCATCGGCTTCCTGATAAATTCGGTTATAAAATTCTTGAAACCCTGCTGCATCCTTTTTCTTTAGATCATTGCAAAGCTCTTCAAATGTCATTACGCACGTTTCATATTCAAGTTTTTCTTTTGTATGGAATTTGTTCATCGTCTTAAAAGTCTGATATGTATCGTTTAATTTTTTCACTTCTTCCTCAAAAACCTCGATACAGATATTTTTCAGCTTGCCCATCACTTCATCAGGGGTGGTGCTTAGATTCAAAACAGTAAAATAACCATATCCTCTGTAAGGCAGAGAAGCATCATAGGTAATCTTCATATCTCTCATATTGCTCCAGGTGGGAGGCATCGTTGCTTCTCCTTCAAATTCATCGGAAAAATCAAGAGAACCGTTCGTCCTCTGGTATACTCCTGCAAGCATATTAAGCCCTGAAATTCCGTTAAAGCAATGGCCTACGTGGGCCACTTTTCCCTGGGTAATAACCACAGGCATCAGTTTGCCTACGGTACCAAGGGACATAACCTGATTGTCCCCCATTTCTGCTGCAGGCTCCGTGCATACCAGTATTTTACAGTTTAAGTCGTACCTGGCTTTTAAATCCTTAACTGCTTCAATCCCGGATCGAATCCCCGCAGAATAACTTTCTTCGTCAGGCACTGCCATAAAGAGCACCGATCCTTCCAGCGTCCCTTTGACAGCTTCTTCTGCATATTTTTCGGTCAATGCCATATTCAAGGCGTCTCCGCCTTTCATATCAGCCACGCCTCTTCCCCAAATCCATTCTCCTGATTCCATGTCCTTTCTTGCTCTCTCGTCAAGATTCATGGAGGCCAGCTTCATTTCCAATTCTTTACCCACATCAAATGCAAGGGGTTCTGCTTCACCATAGGCTTCCGTGCTGACAACATCCGTGTGCCCCGAAAGAATGACCGTATCTTTTTTCTTTCCGAGCACCAGTCCGTAAACTGCAAATCTGCCGTAAGCATCATTCGGAATTAAACATTTCCCAAATTGTTCAGGGTTTTCCTTGAAATACGGAATGCTTTTTAAGAAATCATAGACAAACTGAGAAGCTGTATTTTCTTTTGCAGAATAGCTTACGCTCTCGCATGCGACAAGCTCTCTGAGAATCTGCATAATTCTTTCTTTCATTCAATCGTACCCCCTAGTTTTTAATTTTTTTCTACTTCGTCTAGGCTGCTCATAATTGGCTTCGTTATATGATTCCGTTGAAACACCTGCTTTGAAATGAATAATTATTCCACCTAACGATCCAACCAGAATGCCACCTCTGGTAACACCAAGGGTTGTAAACAAAGCCACAAGTACTCCTGCCGTCAGGAAGGTTAATAGCGACAAGACCCTCCACCCGCTTTGGGGAATCCTGCCGTGAATTTTTTCCGTAAATTCTCTGAATTTCTGATACTTATTCTCCAAAAATGTGAGAATCATGACGAAAAAAAAGCATCCTGAAAATATGGACATTAGATAGACAATAACATTCAAAGTGGTCAATTTCATTTTTTCTACCTCATGGCAAGGCCGGTGCATAAAATCAGTACACCAGCCTTGCCTCAGCATGCTTTGTATTTATTTGATATGTACAAATGTACTCTTGGTTATTTTGTCACTGCTTTATTTTTCTTTGCTTCTTTGTCAGCCAGATAATATTGTCCGGGAGTATTAAAGAATTCATCCATTTTCTCCTTAACCTTAGGCGCCAATACGATTACAGCAATCATATTGGGGAAGATGATCATCCCTAAGAAGAAATCTGTTAATGAATACAGCGTTGTAATGTTGATTCCTAATCCTCCCACAACGGTTGCAACCAAATAAACCCATCTCCAGATTTTGGAGAATTTCAAACCAAATAAGAATTCTGCCTGCTTCTCACCATAGAATACCACTACGATGATTGTCGACAGTACAAACAGGGATACACAAACTGCAACAAATACGTTGCCCGCAGGGCCAAAGACTCCAGTAAATGCATCCTGGGCAAGGGCTCCGGTATTTTCACTGGCACCCGGCGCGCTCCATACTCCGGATGTGAGGATAGCAAGTGCGGTAAACGTACAAACAATGAGTGTATCGACGGTTACTTCAAAAACTCCCCACATGGCCTGTCTGATCGGATGGTCAGTCGTTGCGGTGGAATGAGCCATTGGTGCAGTGCCGAGGCCTGCTTCATTGGAATATACCCCACGAGCTGCGCCCCACCTTAAGGCAAGTGCTATTGTGGATCCTGCAAATCCTCCGAAGGCTGATCTGGGAGCAAATGCATATTGGAAGATACTTCCGATTGCTTCAGGAAGGTTTCCAATGTGCATTATGATAATGATCAGTGCTCCCAAAAGATAAAGCGATGCCATAAAAGGAACCAAAATATCTGTTACCTTGGCAATTCTGGTGATTCCTCCAATACATACAATACCTACTATTATTGCGATAACGACACCGACAACAGTCTGATTCAATCCAAGGGAGACTACCTGAGAAGTAGCGGAGGCCGCCTGCGTTGCGATGGAAGGAACAAGTTCGATCATCAGAAAGAATGCATAAAAGATTCCAAGGAAGGCGCCGATTTTTCCACCTAAGCCCTTTTTACAATAATAGTAAGGTCCGCCGACCCATTGGTCTTCTTCGTTCTTTTCTCGATACATGACACCGAGGGACACCTCTACGAACTTCGTACCGGCGCCTATGACTGCAATAATCCACATCCAGAAAACGGCACCCGGGCCGCCAATTGCGATAGCTACCGGAACACCTACGATGTTCGACGCTCCGATTGTTGATGCCAATGCTGCGACTGCTGCTGAGAAGGGAGAAATTTCTCCCTTCTTTGCCTTTTGAAACATTTTGCCAAATGTTTGTGAAGCGATATAACCAAATCTTGTAACCTGCACAAAACCGATTCGTATGGTGACATACAGACCGCCACCGATTATAATCAGCAGCACAGGAAGCCCCCACAGCCAATTGGCGAAGGTTACCAGCAAGTTCACAATACCCATATTAACTCCTTTCATCAAATACAAAGTATGCTGTACATTTGTTAAAACCATCATATAGTCTAACGATTAGTGGACCGTTTGGAAACATATTGTAAAATCGTTAATATATCGTTTATTGGAGGGATTCCATTGCGCTTTTCGTTGGTTTACAGTATAATTCAGATATGTTTTTAATTAGGAGAGTCAAATGGAGCTATATAAAAACGGATCAATTATTACAATGGAACAAGAAAAAGTCTTTACCTATATGCTGGTTGATCAGGGAACCATCGTTGAAATTGGAAAGGGAGACCCGCCCGAAGGATATCGAGGTGCATCCGTTTTGGTTGACTTGAAAGGTAAAACTGTTCTGCCAGGGTTTTTTGATTCCCATATGCATTTGATTTCCACATTTTTTAATGAAACATCCATTCTTTTTGATGATGCCAGATCAATATCCGATGTACTCCAATTGATTGAAATGCATCAAAACAAATACGATCAGCCTGTAGTGCTGGGGAAAAGGCTGTCACAATTCAATTTGAAGGAACGAAGACTGCCTACGCGACACGAATTAGATAAAGTTTCAGGAAACTTTCCATTGGTAATTAACTCGATCGAATTCCATTCGGTTCTGATGAATAGCTATGCGATGAACTTCCTAAGAATACCCTTTTTATCGATAGATTATGAAAAAAATGAATTAAATCAATTTACCGGCCGCATCCGAAATAGCAGCGCCGCCATTGCCCTGAAAAAAGTTTACAGCCTTCTCAGTGATGATTTTCACCTGGTTGGAGCAGATAAGACTTTTCAAAAGGCAGTTAAAAAGGGTCTGACAACTTTAGTCGCCGTTGAAGGCGGTCCACTATTTCACCCGAAGCATCCGGATCTAATATTAGAAAATAAACATAGATTTCCAATTGACGTTGAACTGTTTTATTCAACAACGGATCTTAAAAAGATTGTCGCAAGAGAATTGACCAGAGCAGGCGGCGATCTGTTTTTAGATGGTTCCTTCCGTTCACGGAACGCTGCGATTTTCGATCCATATAAGGATGCTCCGGACAATCTGGGCAATTTGTTTTTTACGGAAGGTGAACTGACAGAGTTTATTAAACAAGCGCATTCCATGGACCTACAGATTTCTGTTCATGCAGTAGGGCCCAGAGCCATTGAACTGCTGGTGAACACGTATGAAAAAGTGCTTCGAGGCAATCCCAAAGAGGATCATCGTCACAGAATCGAGCATTTTGAGCTTCCCGATCCTTCACAGATACTGAAAGCCAAATCATTAGGACTGGTTTTGGCAATGCACCCTGCCTATGAGCATTTTTTCAGGGAGGAGGACAATATGTACGATACTAGGCTCGGAAAAAGTAGAGCATTGCTCACCAATCCGTTCCGCTCCATTCTGGATGAAGGGATCATTGTAGCAGGATGCAGTGATTCTGACGTGCTCCCTCTGGACCCCCTGCTAGGAGTCCACGCCGCGGTGAACCACCCAAATCCGCTGTCCAGGGTATCTACATATGAAGCTCTTGAAATGTTTACAATCAACGGTGCTTACAGCATCTTCCAGGAAAAGGAGAAAGGCTCTTTGAAGCCTGGTAAAAAAGCTGATTTCGTCGTTCTAGATAAAAACCCACTTATGATAAACTCCGGTTTAATCAAAGACATTAAAGTACTACAGACCTATAAAGGCGGACACCTGATATATGACGGTGGTGATCTTCATGATTAAGCTAAACCTGCTGGGTGAACTGAAAGTTGTTTTTAACGATGAGGATGTGACAACTGTCCTGTCAAAAAGAAGCTTAGGGATACTGGTATACCTTTCCTGCAGCAGAGAACGACTTTTTTACAGAGAATACCTTGCCGACTTATTTTGGGCGAATTCCAAAAAGGACTCTGCATTAAGCAATTTACGCTACACTTTATGGCAAATTCGAAAAGAGTTAAAACGTGCGGGCATCAAAGAAGAGGTATTGGTTAATCATGGAAAAAACGCCTTGAAGTTTAACGGCAGTATACTGGAAAGCGACTATGCCTCATTCATGCATCACTATAAATCAGGGAACTGGTCCGGGGCAGCTGAGCAGTACCGGGGTGACTTTCTGGAGAACTTTTATATCTCCGATGCATCGGATTTCAGTGATTGGGTATTTAATGAGCGAGAAAGAATGCAGCGGCTGTATTTTGAGTTACAGCTTACTTTAGCGGAGAGGCATGCCAAGTCCGGATCACTTACTGCAGCAACCGACTGCCTGAAGAACCTGATCCAAATCGACCCTCTCAATGAACTGGTCCACTATAAATTGATTAATTATTTTTACCTGTCCGGAAACAAAGCCACTGCAATTAATGCTTACCGCAATTTGAAACAACTGCTGAGAGAAGAGCTAAACATTTCGCCCTCTGTGGAAATCGAAAAGCTCTACGAAGAAATGCTGAAAGAATCCATTGGCCTTTCACCGTCCATACCGCTGACAGTTTCTCAAAAGATATCAGAAAATAACAAGTACTTAAGGATATTTAGCGGAATTCATCCTAAGGATCTGAGCTATTTTGCCAGAAGACTTGCTAAGTATAACAATACGCCGGAGCAGCTTATCCTTGATCTCTGTGATTCGCCGGGAATCCGAATACCTTATGAAGGACTCTTTGAAATCCTTGATTGTCTAACTAAGAACGGGAATTTCAACAGTAGCTGCTGGCAAAACGAGTTTGAACCTATTGTCCGATCGATCCGTGATGAACCTGTCAAAGACGAATTATTCTTTTTTAATCAGTTCATAACCCTCATCAAGGGAGAACTTACTAGCAGACATGTGTTGCGCATCTGGAACTTTCATTTCCTTGACTCAATAACTATTGACTTTTTATCTTATTTATTCCGCACGGAGACAGAAAAAGAAATTATTATTACGGGGATATATGACGAGTCTTGGTGCAATGAAAGTATGGAATACTTTATCAAATCCCACAACAGTGATCGACTTGTTGAAATAATAGAGGATTCCTCTTTCCCTTCAGCATTGTAAGGTGTGATCTTATCTAAGATCACAGGTCTTATTTGAACATCATTATCGGTAGTTGTCAAGGTAGTTGTCCAAAATACTTTAAAATATTATGAGACTTTTTCCTCCTTGACCTCCTTCTCTTTTTCTACTTTATCCGGATTCAGGAATACGGTTGCTTCAATGCTCCAGTCTCTGGTTTGTTTGGACCATCTCTCCGGATGTGCTGCTTTAGCTAATTCATAGGTGACCTTTCTTTTCTCTAGGACATCAAGACCATGGTCTACACTATGGCGTTGAGCCGGAGTAAGAAAATTGATGCCGCTATGATGATGCTCGTTGTTATACCACTCTACGAATTGATGCACCCATTGGCGGGCTTCATCCAGCGTTGCAAAGCCCTTCGGCTGATAGTCTGGTCTGTACTTCACGGTCTTAAAAAGGCTTTCTGCATAGGCATTATCATTGCTCACCCGTGGCCTGCTATTGGATGGCATGATACCAAGTGCGTATAAGGTTTCAAGCATAGTGGCGCCTTTCATGGGGCTCCCATTATCGGAATGAAGCACCAGTGGATGCTCATTCAAGGCAAGCTTTTCTGCTATGTATGCTCTTCGTATCAGTTCGCTGGCATGTTCCGCCGACTCTTCTTTCCAGACTTCCCATGCGATAATTTTTCTGCTAAATATATCGGAGATCATGTAGAGATAATAATGAGCGCCTTTAATAGGCCCATTCAGATAAGTGATATCCCATACATATACCTGATTTGGGGCTGTTGCTGTATGCGTCGTAATTGGTCTTGTAGTTGGAGTTTGGCTCCTCCCACGATGATGCTGTTCATTGTATTTATGTAATACACGGTAGAACGTGGATTCGGATGCTATGTAGATTCCTTCATCGGCTAAAGAAGGCACAATCTGGCTTGGTGGCATTGAGGCGTACTTTTCGCTGTGGGCTATGTTTAGAATCTGACGCTCCTCTAACTCACTCAGTTTGTTTGCAGGAACAGGCCTTTCACAAGTTGTCCTTCTATCGATATGGCTGTTTTCTGTGACTGATTGTGCCTTCCATCGTTTATAGGTCCTTTCGGATATTCCAGTTTCTCTGCAGGCAGCGGCAAGGGATGCACCGTTTTGAACGGCTTCTTCGATTAGTTCTACTGCCTGACCGCGATCAGAGGGGCTAATCATTCTTCCTCTTTTTCCGTCCCCCAGATCGCATTGATTTTTTTTCTTAGTACCAGAAGAGCTGCAGTTTCCGCCAAGGCTTTCTCTTTACGCTGAAGCTCCTTTTCCAAATATTTGATTTCTTTCGATCTGGATTTAAGTTCCTTATTCAAACGGAAAGCTTCCTCTGCCATACCTCCATTTGCATTCATACAGATATCTTTCCACCCTTTAATTTCTTCAGAATAAATACCCTTTTTACGGCAATATTCTGCCAGTTCAGCTTCATTCATACTGGTGGTTTCAAGAACGCTTAGGAATTTATCTTGGCTGCTCCATCGATCTGGTTTTTGATTGTTAGCAGGTGCTGTAATTCCTGATTTCCGGGCTTGATTTCTCCAGTTACGCAAGGTCTGCTGGTTCACCTGGGTTTCTTTCGCCAGGCTCGCGATGGATTCATTATTTGGGGGAAGCATTCTGCTGATTATTTTATCTTTAAACTCTTTGCTATATGTTGCCATAAGGTTCAGTTCTCCTTTGGGTAAGATTCATATTTTAACTATAATATTTTTCTACCCCTCTGACAACTACCTTAACACATAGGGCCTTCGTATTATTCCTTTACTGGTTCGAACTCATCTTTACCCACAAAACAAATTGGACAAAGCCAATCATCAGGGATATCTTCAAACGCAGTTCCCGGGGCTATTCCACTATCCGGATCACCTATTTGTGGGTCATAGATATATCCACATGGGATACATACATATTTTATCATTTTATGTTTCTCCTTTCAATGATTATAAATTTTGTTTCACTGTTTTAAAGGTGCCGGGGCCTTTACGACAATCAACTCTAGCACGTTTTCCAATACATTCTTAACATTCATCTTTGTATTCACAGGAATTTTCAAAAGAGTCCCCTTATTATATTGGTGAACTTCTTGATCATTTAGCCCGATAGATAAAGTCCCCCTTACTACTGTCATATAAACGTTCGAGTTCGAAAAATGTTCTGGGAGTCCTTCATCCTTATTAAAGACCATATGAATATAATGAATATTTTCATCCTGAATTACTCTTTCAACCGCTTTTTCATCTTCAGTTGACATTTCATAGACTTGCTCAATCATTTTGTATACCTCCTTTTTGTTATAGAGTACTCTCGGAAAGTCTGTAATTCCCGAGTATGTGCTCTTTTTTTGTTTTTAATTTTCTTGTTTTCCTCCAACTTTTTTGCATAAAGTTGCATAAAACACTTGACAAATGTATAAAAATTTGCGGCGAAGCCCTTGAGAAGAAAATATTTTTTGGAGGTGCTTCACTTATGCTTAAAGATTGGACGTCACACATTTCTTATCAAAACTTCATTTCTGATTCTGTAGCTTTATTCAATGAATCAGAGCTTAAACGACTTGCTAGTTTTTCTCATTCTGTGGAAAAACTTACCGCTTTAAATTTAGACACTTTGGCTGCCTTCCTTGCACCCTACTATTCATCTATTGGTAGGCCTGCTATTAATCAAGCCGAAATCTTTCGTTCCATTATTTTTATGATTGATCAGCATTATACGAGTTTGACAGCTTGGGTCAAGCATGTTAAATCCGATGATCTATTGGCTCTTTTAATCGGCTGCTCACCAGATTCCTTGCCCCCTTTAGGC
>JBAYOC010000023.1:0-9849 GCA_041678465.1 Anaerovoracaceae bacterium
GATTTCAGCAAAAGAAGGCATTAATATAGAAGAGGTACTGGAAAGCGTCATCCGCACAGTACCCGCACCTGAAGGAGACCCTGAAGGCAAACTGAAGGCATTGATCTTCGATTCCTATTACGACAATTATCGAGGTGTAGTTATTTACGCGCGGGTTTTCGACGGGGTTGTTAAAGCCGGAGACCAGATCCGCATGATGAACACCAAAAAGAAATATGAGGTGACGGAGGTAGGCGTATTTGCACCTGGGCTCACTCCTGTTGAACAGCTGCGTGCAGGAGAAGTAGGCTATATTAGTGCCAGCATCAAGCAAGTGGCCGATGCCAGAGTGGGTGATACAATCACTTTGGATAACGCACCTACAGAGACGGCTCTGCACGGATACAAGAAGCTTCAATCAATGGTCTATTGCGGCATTTATCCATCCGAAGGTGAAAAATACGAGAATGTAAGAGATGCGCTGGAAAAGCTTCAGGTCAACGATGCGGCATTTGTGTTCGAACCGGAAACTTCCACCGCTTTGGGCTTTGGTTTCCGTTGCGGTTTTTTGGGATTGTTGCATATGGAGATTATCGTGGAACGGCTGGAACGGGAGTTCAATTTAGGCATTGTTACTACTTCACCAAGCGTTATATACAAGGTTGTCATGAACGATGGCAGCGAGCTAATGATCCAAAACCCCTCAAACTTGCCACAACTGACTCAGATAAGTCATATAGAGGAACCTTTGGTCAAAGCTGATATCATGATTCCCAAAGAATACGTAGGAAGCATCATGGAGATCTGCCAGGAGAGGCGTGGCGTCATGACCCATATGGAGTATATTACGGAAAGCCGGGTAGCACTCCATTATGAAATGCCGTTGAATGAGGTAATCTACGATTTCTTTGATGCTTTGAAGTCCAAAACAAAGGGCTATGGCTCTTTGGATTACGAGCTGATTCGATATGAAAAATCAAACCTGGTTAAGCTGGACATCCTGCTCAATAAGGACCTGGTGGATGCCTTTTCTATGATCGTTCATGAGTCAAAAGCCTATAATAGGGGACGGTTCGTTTGCGAAAAGCTCAAGGACATCATACCTATGCATCAATTCGAGGTGCCGATACAGGCTGCCATAGGCCAGAAGGTCATTGCGAGAGAAACGGTAAGGGCTTTGCGCAAGGACGTTATTGCTAAGTGCTATGGCGGAGATATTTCTCGTAAGAAAAAGCTGCTGGAAAAACAAAAGGAAGGCAAGAAGAGAATGCGTCAGTTTGGAAGCGTCGAAGTCCCACAGGAAGCTTTCACGGCGGTATTGAAATACGACGAAAATAAATAGAGGATGTTTGTTATGAAACCCCTGGGACTGTATATTCATATACCATTTTGTAAAAAAAAGTGTAACTACTGTGATTTCCTATCCCGGGCCGACGTAAAAAAAGAAGATCAAACCGCTTACGTTGAAGCTCTTTTGGTTGAATTGAAATATTATGCGGATCGGAACATGCTGCTGGACAGCGTCTACATCGGAGGAGGAACCCCATCTCTCTTGGAAGGGGATTTAATCCTTCGCATCATGGAAGGCGTTACCGGCAGCTTTGCTTTATCGGAAGAGGCGGAGATTACTATTGAAGCTAATCCGGGCTTACTGGATCGGGACAAGCTGATGGCTTATAGGAGAGCCGGAATTAACAGACTCAGTTTGGGTGCACAATCCTTAAATGATGAACTGCTGCATTTTATGGGAAGAATTCACAGTAGCAACACTTTCATCGATAATTTCCATTTAGCAAGGGACTGCGGCTTTGAAAATATCAGCGCGGATCTGATCTTTGCTGTTCCGGGGCAAACCATAGAACTATGGATTGACAGTCTTAAAAAGACCATATCTTTAGGTCCGGAACACATTTCATTTTACAGCCTGCAGATTGAGGCGGGTACTCCTTTTTACGGACTGTGGGAAAAGGGGGCTATGAAAGCAGTTGATGATGAGACGGACCGAAGGATGTATCATGAAGCCCTAGAGTGGCTTAAAAACAAGGGATACGGTCATTACGAGATATCCAATGCGGCAAAGCCCGGCTATGAATCCCGCCACAACCTGAAATACTGGTCTATGGACCAATACTTGGGCATCGGTCTGGGATCTCATTACTATATCAATGGGACGCGTTTCAGCAACGAGACGGATTTGGAGGAATACATTCACATATCTGAACGTGTGACAGGAGAAGGCGTGTGTGACAAGATTTTCGTGTCCTTGTGGCACCCGAGCCCTTGGGCAGTATGGCATCATCGGAATACGGAAGAGGACGAAATTTCCGAATTTCTTTTTACGGGGTTGCGAAAAATAGATGGGGTATCGCTTTCGGTCTTTGAAGAAAGGTTTGGAAAACCTATAACTGCGGTATATGAAAATTCAATAATGAAACATAGTAAGGCTGGGTTGCTGGAACTAAATTGGAAAGAAGACCTGTTGCGGTTGACAGCCAAAGGACTGGATTTATTCAATCAGGTTCTGGTAGATTTTGTGTAACCAACTAGGGGGGACAGACATGGCAGCGCCGAACGAGACACAGAATCTGTCCTCTACTATGATTTCGATTGGAGGAACTGAGAAATGCCTAAATACATTATGTCTCTTGATCAGGGAACTACATCCTGTCGTTGCATTCTCTTTAATAGAAAGGGCGAGATTATAAGCCTGGCGCAAAAGGAATTCAAGCAGATCTACCCGAATCCCGGCTGGGTGGAGCACGATGCTATGGAAATCTGGGCGATCCAAGTGGGTGTAGCCCAGGAGGCCATGAGGCAGGTCGGAGCTGAGTATCACGATATTGCGGCTATTGGAATCACCAATCAGAGGGAGACGACCATAGTCTGGGACAAGCAGACAGGGCGGCCGGTATATAACGCCATCGTCTGGCAGTGTAGGAGGACGGCTGAATACTGCGATGAACTGAAGGCTGAGGGCTTGGCCAAAATGATCAGGCAGAAGACCGGTCTGTTTGTGGATGCGTATTTTTCGGCAACTAAGCTGAAATGGATTCTCGACCATGTGGAGAGGGGAAGAGAGCGTGCGGAAAAGGGTGAACTGCTCTTTGGAACCGTGGACAGCTGGCTGATTTGGAAGCTCACAAAGGGGAGAGTCCATGTCACGGACTATTCCAATGCGGCCCGCACAATGCTCTTCAATATAGCAGAATTGAGATGGGATGAGGAACTGCTGGCCATCTTTGATATTCCCAAAGCTATGCTTCCGGAGGTCTTGCCATCCGCCCATGCCTACGGAGAAACGGACCCCTTGATATTCGGGGGCGCTATACCCATCGCTTCTGCGGCAGGAGATCAACAGGCCGCTCTTTTTGGACAAGCTTGCTTCCGGCCGGGTAATGCAAAGAACACTTACGGCACCGGGGGATTTTTGTTGATGAATACAGGGAAACAGCCGGTCTATTCAAAAAATGGGCTATTGACCACCATTGCCTGGGGCTTTGACGATGAGGTGCATTATGCTTTGGAGGGTTCCATTTTTGTGGCCGGTGCTGCTGTGCAATGGCTCAGGGACGAATTAAAGATCATTGACAAAGCATCAGATACTGAGGCGCTGGCCTTAGGTGTGCCGGATACCAACGGCGTCTATTTTGTACCGGCTTTTGTCGGGTTGGGGGCCCCCTATTGGGATCCTTACGCCCGTGGTATCATTACAGGCCTTACTAGAGGAGCCAATCGGAGCCATTTGGTACGTGCTGCACTAGAGGCAATTGCTTATCAAACATCTGACGTGCTAACTGCAATGCAGGAGGATTCCGGCATTCGGCTTGCAGCCTTAAAAGTGGACGGCGGAGCCTCTGAAAACCGATTCCTGATGCAATTTCAGGCAGATATCATGGGAACCCCGGTAGAGCGTCCGGTGAATAGGGAAAGCACAGCACTTGGTGCAGCCTATCTCGCCGGATTGACGGTGGGCTATTGGGAGAGCCTTGCAGATGTAGAAGAGAACAGAAGTATAGATAAAATATTTGAACCTGACATGGATGAAGCAAAGAGGATAAACCTGTTGCAAGGCTGGCACGAAGCGGTTTCACGCTGTCTGAAATGAGGGACGGAAGCATGAAAGAACACAAAAAATATTATGAAGAACTTATTAAATTAGCTCCCTTTGCTCATATTAACAGCGAAGCGGATATGGATTGGCTCATGAGTTGCCTAGAAGGTCGAATTGTGGATTACGAAGGACAGGAAGATTTGTGGTACAAAGACGGGTATTTGTTTGTTAAAGTCGGTGAAACAGGCAAATCGTTGCGGATGAAGCAAATCAGGGCAGAGAAGCTCTGCAGTTACAAATGTGAATTCCACCAAAAGCTTATTGAATATCTCGACAGCCTAAAGGTTTAGCATCCGCTTACCGAACTGGAAATTTTTTCGAAAAACAGTTGACAAGAATGAGACTCGGTGGTAATCTGATACTATATTAGCACTCACTTGATTAGAGTGCTAACAAGAGGGGGGAGATACAATGAATTTGAACGAGCGAAAACTTCAAATCCTGCAGGCAATCGTGTCGGATTTTATTCGCTCTGCCGAACCTATCGGATCCCGCACCCTCTCGCGCAAGTATGGGATGGGTATCAGCCCCGCCACGATTCGCAACGAAATGGCAGATTTGGAGGAGATGGGTTTTTTGACACACCCATATACTTCAGCGGGAAGAGTGCCATCGACAAAGGCCTATCGTCTTTATGTGGATGCTTTGATGGAACGATATGAACTGACCAAGGATGAAAGAAGTCAAATCAGAAAACAGCTGAATTTGAAGACCCTTGAGTTGGATCGAACCATGGAGCATGCGGCTAAGATACTGTCAGAGCTTACAAGCCTGACCTCTTTTGCTATGACTCCGAGCCAACAGGAGGATTTTTTAAAGTATGTTAACATCATATCGGTGGATGCTGACACAGTAGTCCTGGTGATGGTTTCTGAGAGCGGTAAAGTTTCCAATACTACTCTGAAGATAAAGGTGCCTTATAAAGAGGAACAGCTGGAGCTACTAGCCAAGGTCATGACCTACAACTATAAGGGGAGGAAGCTGACGGACATTCTCACCATGGATATCATCCGCAACTTCGAATCGGACATGGAGGCCATGAGCAAACTTGCTGAATCCATAATGCCCAGGTTTATGAATACACTGGAGAACATGCTGGATACAGAGCTGCATCTGGATGGATTGATGAACATCTTTGCGATCCCTGAGTATAACGACATCGAAAAGGCCAAATTGTTCCTGGAAATGGTCAACAAAAAGGATTTCACTGATATATTGATCAACCGGGATAACGGAGTGATCATTACCATCGGGGACGAAAATACCGAAGAGATTATGAGGGACTGCAGCCTGATTACGGCTACTTATGCAATCGATGGAAAGCCTGTTGGAAAGTTAGGCGTCATCGGGCCCATAAGGATGGAGTACAATCATGTCACATCGGTGATCGAATATATGACAGAGCACTTAAACGATGCATTTTTAACGGGAGGAGAAGAGGATGAAGAATAGGAAAGACCTGACAGACGAACAGATTCTGAAGAAGCAAGCGGAAGAGAATGCAGAAGCTACCGAAGAAACATTTGAGGGGGATGAGGAAACCTCAAAAAAGGAGCCAGTCGACGAGGGAGAACAGCTAACCAAAGAGGAAGAAGAACTGCAAACGAAGTATTTGCGACTTGCAGCAGATTTTCAGAACTATAAGCGCAGAGTAGAAAAAGAAAAGAATGACATTTATGCATACGCCAATGAAAAGCTCATGGTGGAATTGCTTAATGTAATAGATAATTTTGATCGAGCCTTAGCCGTAGAGGGCATCGATGCCGGCATGAAAGAGGGCATGGTATTGATATTCAAACAGCTCATCGACGTGCTTGAAAAAAGCGGGCTGGAAGAAGTCTTTGCAGACGGGCAGGATTTTGACCCCAACTGCCATCATGCGGTTCAGACGGAAAACAGCGATGCTCACAGCAACGGGCAGATCACAAAGGTATTGCAAAAGGGGTATACGCTGAATAAAAAAGTCATACGCCCATCCATGGTAATCGTGGCTGAGTGATATTGCAGATGAACAGATTAACAATGATTAATAGGAGGAAAAGAAATGGGAAAAGTAATCGGAATTGACTTAGGAACCACAAACTCTTGCGTTTCCGTCTTGGAAGGCGGGGATCCTGTAGTAATCCCAAACGCAGAAGGAAATAGAACAACACCATCCATCGTAGCTTTTGCGAAAAACGGCGAAAGACTGGTGGGCGAAACTGCCAAGCGTCAGGCTATCACCAATCCTGAGAGAACCGTATCGTCCATTAAGAGACATATGGGCAGTAACTTCTCGGTTCAGATCGACGGAAAAACCTACACACCACAGGACATATCGGCGATGATCCTAGCAAAATTGAAGACGGATGCAGAAGCTTATCTGGGTGAAACAGTCACAGAAGCAGTTATCACTGTACCCGCATATTTTACAGATAGCCAGAAGCAAGCCACCAAGGATGCAGGTAGAATTGCAGGCTTGGACGTCAAGCGGATCATCAACGAACCCACAGCAGCATCCTTGGCTTATGGCCTTGACAAAGAAGGCGCCCAGCATAAGATCTTAGTTTATGACTTAGGCGGCGGCACTTTTGACGTCTCCATACTGGAGCTGGGAGATGGCGTGTTTGAAGTATTGGCAACCAACGGAAACAATAAGTTGGGCGGGGACGATTTTGACGACATCCTGGTCAACTTCATAGCCGACAACTTTGCAAGAGAGAACGGAGTGGATCTGCGTAAGGACAAAATGGCTCTTCAGAGACTGCGCGAAGCCGCGGAAAAAGCCAAGAAAGAGCTTTCCGCCTCTCAGACCACCAGCATCAACCTACCATTTATTACTGTCAACGCGGATGGTCCTCTTCACCTGAACATGGATGTGACCAGAGCCAAGTTTGATCAACTTACTGGTGGACTCGTAGAGAACACCATCGGGCCAATGAAAAAAGCCATGGCGGATGCAGGAGTGACTTCTTCCGATTTGGAAAAGGTTATCCTGGTTGGCGGATCCACGAGGATCCCTGCAGTGCAGGAAGCGGTAAAGAAAGTAACCGGTAAAGAGCCTTTCAAAGGCATTAACCCCGATGAGTGTGTAGCAATCGGTGCTGCGATTCAAGCAGGCGTATTGACCGGTGAGGTCAAAGATGTGCTTCTGCTCGACGTAACGCCTCTGTCCCTCTCAATCGAAACTCTGGGTGGCGTGGCGACAAGATTGATTGAGCGGAACACAACAATTCCCACGAAGAAGAGCCAGATCTTCTCTACCGCTGCGGACAATCAGAGCGCGGTGGACATTCACGTAATGCAGGGTGAAAGAGAGATGGCTGCAGGCAATATCACTCTTGGCAGATTCCAGCTATCGGGAATTCCGCCCGCACCCCGTGGGATACCGCAGATCGAAGTCACATTTGACATCGATGCAAACGGTATCGTCAACGTGAGCGCAAAGGATTTAGGAACCGGCAGAGAGCAAAGGATCACCATCACATCTTCAACGAAGCTCAACGATGATGAAATCAAGCAGAAGGTCAAGGAAGCAGAGCAGTTTGCAGAAGAAGACAAGAAAAGAAAAGAAGAGGTTGAAGTCAGAAACAGTGCAGAAACTCTCATCTATGAGACGGAAAAAGCACTTAAGGATTTGGAAGGCAGCCTGAGCGATGATGAAAAGAACAGTATCACAAATGCAAAAGAAGACTTGAGCAGTGTGCTTGAAAATGGTACAGTAGATGATATCAAGGCCAAGACAGAAACTCTCACGGAGCACTTCCACACCATTTCTGCCAAGCTCTATCAAAAAGCGCAGGAAGCTCAGGGAGGTTTTGATCCCAATAGTGCTACCGGCGGTGGCTTTGATCAAGGAGCTTCGGAGAATATGGGCGGTGAAGATGTACCTCCCCATGACAACGTAGTGGATGCGGATTTCGAAGTGGTGGATGAAGACGAAAAACCGAAGGAAGAAGACTAAGAATTCGGATCCTTCAACTAAGCAATAAGGATAGAAAAGAGGGTCGTACCTTTGTGTTTCAAAAGAGCAGGAAGGTGCGACCCTAAGGTTGATACAAATCATAGATCTAGTAAAAACGGGGGAAACAGAAACCGATGGCAGGACAGAAACGAGACTATTATGAAGTGCTGGGTATTAAAAAGGGCGCTACGGAAGATGAAATAAAATCAGCATTCCGAAAGAAGGCTATGGAATTTCATCCTGACCGAAATCCCGGAGATAAAGTAGCAGAAGAAAAATTTAAGGAAGTAAATGAGGCCTATGGAATTCTGTCAGACCCAAAACAGAAGGATAAGTATGATAGGTTCGGACATGCGGGCGTAGACCCCAATGCGGGCTTCGGCGGAGGCGGAGGTTTCGGCGGAGGCTTTGGCGGGGGCGGCTTCGAGGATATCTTCGGCGATCTCTTTGGCAATATGTTCGGGGGTGCCGCCAACTATGCGCAAGCGAGAAGGACCGGTCCGCAGAAAGGACCGGATCTGCAAAAGGGGCTTCGCATCAAGTTCGATGAGGCAGCATTCGGTGTGAAGAAGAATATTCAACTGACCAAGAATGTTTCTTGTGAAGCGTGCAAAGGGACCGGAGCAGAGAAGAACACAGCTAAGACTACCTGTTCCGCATGCAATGGTTCCGGAGAGGTGCGTACTTCTCAAAGATCGCCTTTTGGGCAATTTATTAATGTTCAACCTTGCGGTAAATGCGGTGGTACAGGCGAAGTCATAGAGGACCCATGCAAAAAATGTAACGGCAGCGGGAAAGTACGCAAGCAGGTAACTATTGCTGTAGAGGTTCCTGCCGGAGTTGATAATGATTCTGTAATTTCCATAAAGGGACAGGGGGAGCCGGGAAAAAATGGCGGACCTAACGGAGATCTCTACGTGGTGATTTCCGTGGAACCGCACAAACTGTTTAAGCGCAACGGAAATGACCTGTGGCTGGAAATTCCCATTACCTTTGATCAAGCCGCCTTGGGTGCCGATATTGTCGTACCTACGCTGAAAGAAAAGGTGAGCTATAAGGTTCCTGAGGGGACACAACCTGATACGATATTCCGATTGAAGGGGAAAGGCATTAAGAGCCTTCGCTCCACCCGGACGGGTGACCTTTATATTAAGGTGAATCTGGAGATACCGACGAAGCTTAATAGTAAACAAAAAAAGCTTATCAAAGAGATTGGCCAGTCGCTGACCGAGGATGCTTATAGCAAGAAAAAAAGCTTTGGCGAAACAGTAAAAGAGCTATTCAAATAAAACCACCCACGGGAAAAGATCCCGTGGGTACTTTTTCTTAGATGCCAGGGTAATAGAATCGGAGACAAGCATGGACTATACAAAAGTGAAGATCTTTACGGAATCAAATAACTTGGAGATTATCGCCTCAATGCTACAGGAAAAAGGAATATCCGGTGTTGAAATTGAGGAACCACAGACATATTCCGATTTGCTGGACAAGCAAAACATTTTTGATTGGGACTATATTGATCCCGCATTGGAGGAATTAAAGGAAATCTCTCCAAGCCTGACTTTTTATACAGATGATACGCCGGAAGGCATCGATTTGTTGGATGACGTGTTGCAGGAGATCCGCATAATGCATATCGAGCGAGTAGAAATAGCAGGGGTTTCCGATGAAGATTGGAAACACAAGTGGAAGGAATACTTCAAACCGACGCGGATCACCGATCGAATCGTGGTAAAACCCAGCTGGGAACCCTATGAGAAAACCTCGGAGGAATTGGTGATTGAAATCGATCCGGGAATGGCTTTCGGAACCGGCA
>JBAYOC010000024.1:0-9811 GCA_041678465.1 Anaerovoracaceae bacterium
CTGATTTTATATCTCTGATTTTATGGCATCTATCGTATATTAGTGTATTCAAATCCACTCATTTAGGTGATATAATGAAGGCTAACTGTAAGCGAGTAAATTACCAATGCTTTACGAAAGCGAGGAATACTACTTTGACATTGTTTGAAGGCATCATCTTAGGATTAGTACAGGGGTTGTCAGAATTTCTGCCGATCAGCAGTTCCGGGCATTTAGCCATTATGCAGCACTTTTTCGGAATCGAGGGAGAGAGTGTTCTAGTCTTTGCCGTACTGTTGCATCTGGGAACTCTCATTTCCCTCGTCGCCGTTTATTATCGACTACTTTGGGAATTAATCCTTGAGCTTTTTGCAGTAATAAAGGATCTGATAACAGGAAGAGGCTTGCAAATTAGCAGAAATGAGAACAGAAAGCTGGGATTTATGATCATAGTTGCCACCATTCCAACCGGAATTATTGGTGTGCTCTTCAACGACCTCTTCTCAGGACTATACAATTCGATACCTGCAATAGGCATTTGTCTACTCATAACCGGAAGCTTTCTCTGGCTGGCGGAAAGAATGGATCAGCGAGGGAAAGACGTCAGGGAAATGAAATTCAGAGACGCTCTGTTTGTGGGACTTTGTCAGGGGATTGCCATTATTCCGGGGATTTCCAGATCCGGTGCGACCATTGTAGGTAGCTTGTTCTCCGGATTAAACCGGGAATTGGCCGTTCGATTTGCATTTCTGATCTCCATTCCTGCCATCCTGGGAGCGGTAGTGTTAGAGGCGCCGGCTGCTTTCGCCGAAGGAATGGCTGCTGAAGTCGTCTTGCCTGTAGTCGCCGGCGTGATTGTCGCCGCAGTCTCAGGCTATATTGCCATCAAGACTATGATCCGTGTGGTGTCAAATAAGAAATTGTATATCTTCTCATTTTACACCTGGATTGCGGGAGGCCTGGTGCTTCTCTATTCATTAATGAACTAACGGAAAATTAGGAGTTTGCTACATGACGGAACAAAAGAAAAAAACCGGGAGACCCAAGGGCTCCAAAAATAAGGTAACGAAAGAGAAGGTAAACGCCGAGTTAGCGAAAAAGCAAGCGCAAAACCGACTTCGGGATGAGATTTGGGCTATTGTCATCATGGCGGTGGGCGCCTTTCTCGTCATCTCGCTTCAAACCCAGGCAACAGGTGAATTCGGACGAATCATCTCCAACCTCCTGAAAGGCTTGTTTGCTGCAGTTGCCTATGCTTTGCCCTATTACCTCATCCTTTACGGTTTGTTGCTTTTTCTCAAGCGTGCAGCCCATATCAGCGGAAGATCCGTGCTATTTCTATGTCTGGTTTTCCTCATGGCAGCGATAATAAACTCGGCAAGATTCCTCAATGTAGAGGGTCTGACCATGTCCTTCGCTTTTATCCGGGAGGCCTTTGACAACGGGGTTCTTCTTACAGGCGGAGGATCCTTTGGCATGACTTTGGGCCTGCTTCTTAAGAAAGCGATTGGAATACCCGGCCTTTACATATTTGCATCAGTAGCTATGCTCATTTCTCTAATGCTTGTAGTCAATACTCCTGTATCCCAATTCATCGATCACTGGAGGATGAAACGTAAGATCGCAAGGGAAAACAGAGAGGCAGAAACAGCAACTACAGAAGTGAGTCCCCAAGAGCCTGTGGCTTCTGCGAGCCCCGACAAGAAAAAACCAGCTCCGGTCTCCGCTGCAGTTGCAACAGCTCCATCATCAAGCGCTATTAGCCCCGGACAGATGAAGATCATCGATTACATGAAGGATGAAGAACTCTTTGAAGCAGGCCATAAGACAGAGAGCACGGGCTTGGAGAAAGCTGCAGCGATTGAGCCGGGAAAAGGTCTCCACAGTGAGGGGGAGGGAGTAAAGGAGGATCCTACGACCGGTAAAAAGAATAAAAACCAAGAAGAAGTTCAACCATTGAAAATAGAAATGGATAAAGCCCCCATCCCTTATGTGATGCCGCCTATGGATTTGCTGAAAAAAGTTCAGGCGGGACCCCAGATAAATGAAAATATCAACCTTAAGCAAAAAGCCATAAAGCTGGAAGAAACATTGAAAAATTTCGGTGTCAATGCAAAGGTCCTTCAAGTAACAAAAGGACCGGCGATTACCCGTTATGAAATACAGCCTAATGTAGGCGTGAAAGTGAGTAGCATCGTACGGCTGGCCGACGATATTGCATTAAACCTGGAAGCTAAGAGTATTCGGATGGAGGCCCCTATACCCGGGAAGGCCGCTGTGGGAATTGAAGTGGAAAACGATAGGATTAACTTAGTGTCTATCCGCGAACTCATCGATTCGAAAGAATTCAAGAACTCCGCGTCCAAGATCACCTTTGCCGTAGGGAAGGATATAGCAGGAACCCCCATCGTAGCAGATTTGAAAGGCATGCCACATCTGCTCATAGCCGGCTCTACAGGATCAGGTAAAAGTGTATGCTTGAATTCCATAATTGTCAGCATTCTCTATAAGGCAAGACCGGAGGAAGTAAAGCTGGTCCTCATCGATCCCAAAGTAGTAGAACTGGGAAATTACAACGGCATTCCCCATCTGCTGATTCCCGTTGTAACAGAGCCGTCAAAAGCCGCGGCTGCCCTGGGTTGGGCTGTTTCAGAAATGACGGACCGCTATAAGAAGTTTGCGGAAATCGGAGTCAGAGACCTGGCATCCTATAATGAAAGTATGAAAGAGAAGGATAACGAGGCAAGACCGCTTCCCCAAATCGTAGTCATTATCGATGAGCTTGCAGATTTGATGATGGTTGCACCATCTCAGGTTGAGGAATCCATCTGCAGATTAGCTCAGATGGCAAGAGCGGCAGGTATGCACCTAATCGTTGCTACCCAGAGACCATCCGTAGATGTAATAACCGGTGTTATCAAGGCAAACATACCATCCAGGATTTCTTTTGCTGTGTCCTCTCAATTTGACTCCAGGACCATCCTAGATATGGCGGGGGCGGAGAAGCTGGTAGGAAAGGGGGACATGCTCTTCAACCCCCTAGGCGTTTCAAAGCCCGTTAGGGTTCAGGGCTGTTTCATATCTGACCCTGAGGTACATAACGTCATCGACTTTCTAAAAAAACAGGTTCCCGACAACGAATATGCCGCTGATGTCATACAGCGAATTGAGCGAACATTTGAAAATGAACCCGATGATGATACGGACGAGTTGCTTCAAGATGCTATTGAAACAGTGGTTCGCGCAGAACAGGCTTCCGTTTCCATGCTGCAGCGCCGTTTCCGGATCGGCTACAACAGAGCCGCCAGATTAGTTGATATGATGGAAGCAAGAGGTATCATCGGTCCCAGCGACGGAAGTAGACCAAGAAAGGTTCTCATGACGGAAGAACAGTTTCTCAACCTGGGTAAAGATCCTGACGACAAGGATGAAGAATAACAATAGCAGTTAAATCAATCAACGATAGAAAGGAAAATAGATGCGAATCTATATTGAAACTCTGGGATGTCCCAAAAATGTTTCTGATTCAGAATATACAGCCGGGCTTCTCACTGAAACCGGCCATGTGATAGTAGGAGACGCGGGGGATGCTGACGCAATCCTTGTCAACACCTGCGGTTTTATCAACGATGCCAAAGAAGAATCCATAGACAAGATATTGGAACTGTCCCAGGAAAAGTCTGACGAAGGGATTCTTATCGTGTCGGGATGCCTTTCTCAGAGATACGGAGAGGGTCTCAGCGTAGCTTTACCGGAAGTCGACATCATTTTAGGAGTCAATGAATATCAAAATCTCCCCCAGATTCTTGTAGAACATCAAAAGGGGAAACAGGCATCCTTTTTCAGCAGTTACGAAAAAGAGTATTCCGAAATGCGTGCCAGAGCATCTTTGGGAGTATCCTATTCTGCCTATCTTAAAATTGCCGAAGGCTGTGACAATGTATGTGCTTACTGTGTGATTCCCTCCATTCGCGGTGGATATCGAAGCAGAAAGAAAGAGAATATTTTGGAGGAGGCTCAGCGGCTGGCTGAAAATGGGTGCAAGGAGCTCATTCTTGTGGCTCAGGATGTCACCGCATATGGAATTGACCTTTATGGGGAATACCATCTGCCTCAGTTATTGCGTGAGATGTGCCGCATAGACGGAATCCGCTGGATCCGCCTCATGTACTGCTATGAAGACCGCATTACAGACGAATTGATACAAGTGATGGCAGAAAACAATAAAATATGCAAATACATTGATATTCCTATTCAGCATGCAAGCGACAGAATCCTGGAGTCCATGAATCGGCGCTCCACAAGGGCTTCAATAGAAGGTACGATACGAAAGTTGAGACTTGCAATGCCGGACATTCATATTCGCACCACGCTGATAACCGGCTTTCCTGGGGAAACCCGGGAGGATGCACAAATAATGGAGGACTTCGTTGAAAACATGAGGTTTGAGCGCTTGGGAGTCTTTGCATATTCCAAGGAAGAAGGTACTCCGGCTGCTTCGATGCATGACCAAGTACCTAAAAAGGTTAAGCTGGCAAGAAGGGATCGCTTGATGCGGTTGCAACAGCAGATTTCCCTTGAAGACAACTTGCTGAAAATCGGTCATGTCTACGAAGTTCTCGTTGAGGAACAGGAAGAGGAAAACTATATAGGCAGAACGGTTTACGATGCGCCGGAAATTGATAACAAAGTAATCTTTACCTCGGGAAGACGGCTATTACCGGGGGAGTTTGCATTGGTCAAGATAGAAGATGGTTTCGATTATGACCTCATGGGGCATACTGTCACTGAATAAAAGCAGAATAGAAGGAGTCGGAAATGAATTTACCAAATAAATTGACCATTTTAAGAATTTTATTAATACCCATATTTATTGTTTTGTTGATGAACGGGTATTATTACAGCTCCGGTATCCTGTTTATTATCGCTTCAGCAACGGATGCACTGGACGGTCACATTGCCAGGAAATACAATCTGATAACGAACTTTGGAAAGATAATGGACCCCCTTGCGGATAAGCTACTGGTCACTTCCGCTATGATTTGTCTCGTGGAATTAGGGGAGGTAGCGGGATGGATGGTAATCGTAATTTTAGCCAGAGAGTTCACCATCACAGGCCTTAGGGCAGTAGCCGCGGGAGAGGGGATCATTATAGCTGCAGGAAAGTCCGGCAAGATAAAGACGGTATTACAGATGGTAGCACTTTCTGTCATTCTGCTGTTAAACTGGCCCTTCTCCATGTTCACAGATCATCCCATAGGGAATTACCTCCTTTGGATCGCGGTAATTGCTACCATTTATTCGGGCATTGAATACATTGTGCAAAACAAGCAAATATTTATAAAGTAATAAATCATAATGAATGTAAGAGGTGTATCTTTGAAATCATCAATTTTAAGCGTAGGAACCGAATTGTTGTTCGGACAAATCACGAACACGAATACCATATATTTATCCCGGCAGCTCAATCTTATGGGCATTGATGTGCTTTCCCACCATACGGTGGGAGATAATTCTAATCGATTGTCTCAAATGATTGAACAGGCCTTCAAGGACTGTGATCTGATCATAACCACAGGAGGACTTGGACCCACACAGGATGATCTTACAAAAGAGATCGCCTGCCAGGTATTGGAGGATGAGCTAATTCCACATCCGCCCTCCATGGAAAAGTTAGAAAACTACTTCAAAAAATTGAAACGTCCCATGACGGAGAATAATTGGAAGCAAGCCTACTTCCCCTCAAGAGCTACCGTATTTCCAAACGATGTAGGAACGGCTCCCGGCTTTGCTCTGGAAAAGGACGGAAAGACCATCATCTGTCTCCCGGGACCGCCAAGAGAAATGAAATATTTGTTTGAAAATGAGGTTAAGACCTATCTGGAGAAAAAGACAGAAAGCGTAATTTATTATCGAATGCTCCGATTGTTCGGCATCGGCGAGTCTATGCTTGAAACAAAGCTTCTGGACCTCATAGACAAGCAAACGGATCCCACCTTGGCAACCTATGCTAAGGAAGGGGAATGCAGTGTTCGGATTGCATCCAAGCGGACCACGTTAGATGAAGCGAAGGCTGCTGTGGCTGAGATGATCGAAAAGGTAAACGAAAGGGTAGGAGAGTACGTTTACAGTTACGACGACGAGGAGCTCTATCAGGTAGTAGGAAGAAAGCTTATGGAGCGCAATATAAGCGTGGCTAGTGCTGAATCCTGCACCGGAGGTCTGTTTGCTCAAACCCTCACTGAGCTTCCGGGGATTTCTTCTGTGTTTGACAGAGCTTTGGTGACATACAGCAATCGTGCTAAGATAGAAGAACTCCATGTGAACCTCGACACCCTCGAACAGTACGGAGCAGTCAGTGAAAATACTGCTATTGAAATGGCAGAAGGGCTGAAACAAGTAAGCGGCTGCCAATTATGTATTTCTGTTACCGGCATTGCCGGGCCTGATGGTGCAACGGCTGACAAACCGGTGGGACTCGTGTATATATGTGTCATTCTAAACGAACAGAAGATCTGTAAAAAATCCATAATGCGGAGTGTAAACCGAAGCTGGAACCGCAACTATGCGATGATGCTGATGCTGGATCTGATCAATCGCCTCTTGGATAATAGAGAACAATTAAATTAAAACAATTCTATATATTTACATTTAATGTATATTATGTTATTCTATTAAAAAGTCACCGGAATAAGCTTTACGTCATGTTTTACTTGACCTTTATGAAAAGCTGCGGTATCATAACATCGGAACATATGTTCGTTTGAAATGGAGGAGACTATGAGCGTCAATCAGAACGAAAGAGATAAAGCCTTAGAAGCTGCTATGCTTCAGATTGAAAAGCAGTTTGGAAAAGGTGCCATTATGAAATTGGGCAGCGACGGCGCTAAGCTCAACATCGGTTACATATCTACCGGTTCCGTCAGCCTTGATATCGCTACAGGTATAGGTGGGATACCCAGAGGCAGGGTAATCGAGATATTTGGTCCGGAATCTTCAGGAAAGACAACCCTTGCTCTGCATATTATTGCGGAAGCGCAGAAAAAGGGCGGAAAAGCAGCATTTATTGACGCAGAACACGCCCTAGATCCGGAATACGCAGGAAAGCTGGGTGTTAATATTGCCGAGCTGTTGGTCTCTCAGCCGGATACGGGAGAACAGGCCTTGGAAATTTGCGAAGTTTTGGTCAGAAGCGGCGCATTGGATGTTGTTGTAGTCGATTCCGTGGCAGCTCTGGTTCCTAAGGCAGAGATTCAAGGCGAGATGGGGGATTCTCATGTGGGCCTTCAAGCCCGTCTCATGTCCCAGGCCTTGCGGAAGCTTACCGGCTCTATCAACAAGTCCAACACCAGCGCTATTTTTATCAACCAGCTTCGTGAAAAAATAGGGGTCATGTTCGGTAATCCCGAGGTTACTACCGGTGGCCGTGCTTTGAAATTTTATGCTTCCATGCGGCTGGATGTTCGGCGGATTGAAACTATAAAGACAGGAGATTCCATGATCGGAAACCGCACTCGGGTGAAAATCGTAAAGAATAAAGTTGCACCGCCCTTCAAACAGGCAGAATTTGACATCATGTACGGAGAAGGGATATCCAGAGAAGGAGATGTCCTGGATTGTGCTGCAGAAGCAAAGATCGTGGAAAAAGCCGGCTCGTGGTACAGCTTTCAAGGCGAACGGATTGGACAAGGAAGGGAAAACGTTAAGAACTATCTGAAGGAGCATCCTGAAATGCTGCAGGAGATCGAAACCCTGCTTAAAAAAGATTTGATTTCAGCCAACATGAAAGTAGATGAAGACGGCGTAATCGAGGAATAACGTCGAAAATATCTTCTGCGTTTTCAACGCAAAGAAAGAACAGATTAATACTTGACATAATAGATGACAGTGTGATAACATTTTCATGTTTGTTAGCCGCACATAAAAGGCTTGTAAATGCGCAACAGCGCTGCCTTTAATGGCGAGACTGGATAGAGGAGGTAAATTTAATATGTATGCAGTAATTGAAACCGGCGGAAAGCAATACAAGGTTTCGGAAGGCGATGTACTTAACGTTGAAAGACTGTCTGTTTCCGCAGGAGACAAAGTGACCTTGGATAAAGTGCTTGTCTACTCTGACGGAGAGACCGTAAAGGTTGGTACACCGTACATCGAGGGAGCCAAAGTAGAAGCAGACGTAGTCCAAAACGGCAAGAGCGAAAAGGTAATTATCTTTAAGTTCAAGTCCAAGAAAGACTACCGGAAAAAGCAAGGCCATAGACAGCCTTATACAATGCTGAAGATCGGATCCATCGGCATCAATGCCTAAAGGAAGTTTCCCGACAGGCAGTCAACTCGAAATTAACAGTGAAATTACTGATATTAATCAGATAACTGCACAGGATAAAGGAGGTGTAGTAAAATGGCATCAAAAAAGGGCGTAGGTAGCTCCAGGAATGGACGCGACAGCGAAGCCAAACGACTGGGAGTCAAAAGAGCAGACGGCCAGTTGGTTAGCGCAGGAAGCATTCTGGTAAGACAAAGAGGAACTAAGTTCCATCCCGGAAATAACGTAGGCATCGGCGGTGACGATACATTGTTTGCAAAGGTAGAAGGCACCGTGAAGTTTGAAAGAGCCGGAAAGACCAGAAAACAAGTCAGCGTATATCCCAAGGAAGCATAACGAAAAAGCCCCTAATTGCTAGGGGCTTTCTTTATCAGACACCATTACGGCTGAAGCCGTAAGAGATATTGGAGAAATATTATGTTTGTTGACAGAGCACTTATTACAATTAAATCCGGAAAGGGCGGCGACGGGAGCGTATCCTTTCGCAGAGAACCCTTTGTTCCGGACGGAGGCCCGGACGGAGGCGACGGAGGCAGGGGAGGCGATGTGCTTTTCATGGCAGATTCCAACATCAAGACCCTTCTGGATTTCCGATATAAAAAGAAATACGAAGCAGAAAAGGGAGAAGACGGCAGAAAGAAAAAGCAGTACGGCAAAGGTGGGACAAACTGCGTCATTAAGGTACCCGTCGGAACATTGCTCATCGATGATAAAACAGGCAACCCCATAAAGGATCTTCTCAAACACGGTGATAGCTATCTCGCTGCAAAAGGAGGCAAAGGGGGAAAAGGTAATGTGCAGTTCAAATCCCCTGTACGGCAGGCTCCTAACTTTGCCGAAGCCGGCGGCGCAGCAATAGAACGGAACATTCGCCTAGAGCTCAAACTCATAGCGGATGTTGGTCTGGTTGGCTTTCCCAATGTTGGAAAGTCCACATTACTCTCCGTCGTCACAGGAGCTGAACCCAAAATCGCAAACTATCATTTTACTACATTAACGCCAAACTTAGGCGTTGTACAGTACGATGACAGTTCTTTTGTCATGGCTGATATTCCGGGACTCATTGAAGGTGCTCATGAAGGAGTCGGACTGGGATTAGATTTTCTGAAACATGTAGAGCGAACGAAGCTGTTGATTCATGTTGTAGATGTCTCCGGGTCGGAAGGGCGTGATCCCATTGAGGATTTTGAAGCCATCAATAAAGAGCTACAATCCTACAGCCCTCGATTAGCCTCAAAACCTCAGATTGTAGCCGCAAACAAGATGGACATGACCAGTGATGACCAATATGAGATTTTCAAGACTTACATCGAAGAGCAGGGGTTTACGGTATTTCCGATTTCCGCTCCTCTTCATCAAGGCGTCTCACAATTGATTGCACATACTTTCGCGGCTCTTGCAGCCTTACCGGAGCAGGAAGAGCCGGATTATGAGTTCTTTGACACGGCAGGGGAACCGGACAGTGTGGAATATCGGAAAATCCATTGCAGCAAGGACGGATCTGTA
>JBAYOC010000025.1:0-9718 GCA_041678465.1 Anaerovoracaceae bacterium
AGATCTGTCCTCCGATTCTTAAATTGTGAGGATCCATAGTCGGATTTGCTTGCAGAATGGAATCCAGTGAAACTTCGTAGTGGTTCGCCAGCATGTAAGGAGTATCGCCGGGGGCGATGGTGTGAAGCAGTCCGTCGCAAACAGCAACATTTTCAATGGCTCCGTTTTCCACAGCACCATTACCGGGGATGCAGATCCTCTGATCGATTCTTAGAGCATATGGATTTGTAATGTCATTGACCTGCATCAATGCGGATACAGGCACACCGTACCTTTGGGATATGGAATAAAGAGTATCGCCTGCCTGTATGGTGTACATTTCTGTGCATACATAATCCCGGGGGACTGCAGGCGCTGTGGGGAAGGGAGCCCGTTGGCGGTCTTGTATCATGTTAATCTAATCACCTCTCATTCACCTGATTCTAGCCTCAGGATCATATTTATACCAATATATTTCAATCGCTCCCAACTTGTGATAGAATAAGTGAATTAGTTCTTGAAAGGAGTTTTTCATTGAAACGTTTTTTGTCGAATCCCATGGCCCTTGTTCTTATTTTGATGATGGCTTTTCAAGCTATTACCGGTGGTCGATACCACAGTCCTATGGATTGGTTTATGAGCACCCTTACCTTACTGCCCGGTATCATCATAGGCCTTTCTTTCCATGAGTTTGCTCATGCCTGGGTGGCTTATCGATGCGGCGATTCCACGCCGAAACATCAAAACAGGATTACGATAAATCCGGCAGCCCATATCGATCCAATTGGATTTATTGCCTTGCTCTTCATAGGCTTCGGATGGGGAAGGCCCGTCATGATTAATCCCAATAACTTTCGTAAACCGAGAAGAGATGAGCTATTGGTAGCTCTGGCCGGTGTCACCCTTAATCTGATTCTGGCCTTCCTGTTCATGATTGTGTTACGGTTGCTCTATGAATTTGCCCTTGGGTTTATGCTATCAGATTTGGGGATAATCCTTCAGGATATCCTCATCCAAATCGTCCTTATTAACATCGTTTTGATGGTCTTCAACCTGTTGCCAATCCCTCCCCTGGATGGATTCAATGTGATTACGCAAATTTTCAACCTTCGAAACACAGAGTTTTATTACAGGGTCTACGACAAAGGTTTTTTAATTCTCATGGTGCTGATTCTGTTCAATATTACAGGCAAGGTTCTTAGCCCCGCAGTGGGATGGGTTTATAGTACTCTGATGGGAATTCTATTCTAACAAGAGGAGGCCGCATGTTTGACTCTGAAATTAGCACTCTCGCACAAAGAGTGCTAATTTTATGTTTATTTCCTTCAAAAAAAGGTATATACTAATTGTTAGTAACCAGATGTAACCATGTCATACACGAGGGGGTGGTCATATGAACATGGATAGAATGACAGAAAAAGCACAGGGGGCAATCATCGACTGCCAGAAGATAGGAGTGGAGGAAGGCCATCAGCAGATTGACGGCGAGCATCTTCATATGGCTTTGCTGCTTCAACAGGAAGGCTTAATACCTAAGTTGCTCAACTACATGTCGGTGAACAATGGAGCGCTGATCGGGGATCTTCAGGTAGAGCTCAGCAAGTTGCCAAAGGTTCACGGGGGCGGAGACTCCATGTATGCCGGCAGAAGATTAAACCAGCTGATGATGAATGCTGAAAAGATTGCCAACGAGTTCAAGGATGAATTTGTTAGCGTAGAGCATCTCTATCTAGCTCTGTTGGATGAAAAGAATACTCCATCTGCCAAGCTTTTGAACAAATACAACATAACGAGAGAAGGCTTCCTACAAGCTTTGACAAAAGTAAGAGGAAACCAGAGGGTGACCAGTCAGAATCCCGAAGAAAACTACGAAGCACTGGAGAAATACGGAAGGGACTTGGTGGACCTGGCCCGAAAGGGCAAACTGGATCCCGTGATCGGCCGGGACAGTGAAATTCGTCATACGATACAAATCCTGTCCAGGAGGACGAAGAACAATCCTGTACTCATAGGTGAGCCGGGAGTGGGAAAGACGGCAGTCGTAGAAGGCTTGGCACAGAGGATTCTCAACGGAGACGTACCGGAAGGGCTAAAGGACAAGACCATTTACGCTCTGGACATGGGAGCCTTGATTGCCGGTGCAAAGTATCGAGGGGAATTTGAAGAAAGACTCAAATCCGTATTGAATGAAATCGAAAAATCAGAGGGTAAGATTATCCTGTTTATTGATGAAATCCATAACATCGTGGGAGCCGGTAAAGGGGAAGGCTCAATGGATGCGGGAAATCTGCTGAAACCCAAGCTGGCCAGAGGAGAACTGCACTGTATCGGTGCGACTACCCTGGATGAATACAGAAAGAACATCGAAAAGGATGCGGCTCTGGAGCGAAGGTTCCAGAAAATATTAGTGAAACAGCCTACGGTAGAAGATACCATTTCTATCCTCAGGGGGTTAAAAGAGAGATTTGAAATCCACCATGGTGTTCGAATCACAGACAATGCGCTAATCGCTTGCGCAACCCTATCGGATCGCTACATCAGCGACCGTTTCCTCCCGGATAAGGCAATCGATCTCATGGATGAGGCCGCTTCTATGATTCGTATGGAGATCGACAGCATGCCATCAGAGCTGGATGAATGCGCAAGGAAGATCATGCAGCTAGAAATTGAAAGGCAGGCATTAGGAAAGGAATTCGACGAAGCATCAAAAGTAAGACTGCAAAATATTGAAGCAGAGCTAGCTAAGCTTAAGGAAGAAAACGATGTAATGCGTGTCCAATGGGAAACTGAAAAGCAGGCAATCACAGGTCAGAAGGCGACGAAGCAGGAAATCGAAGAGGTGCGCCATGAAATTGAAGAAGCGGAAAGGCGCTATGATCTGGAGAAGCTGGCGGAACTCAAATACGGCACTCTTCCCGCCCTTGAAAAGAAGCTTCAGGAAGAAAATGCGAGCATCGATGAGGCTAAGGAGAACCGCCTTCTGAAAGAAGAGGTTACTGAAGAAGAAATTGCCCAGGTTGTGTCAAAGTGGACAGGTATTCCGTTGAACCGGCTGATAGAATCGGAAAGAGAGAAACTGCTCCGGCTACCGGAGTTGCTTCACAAGCGAGTAATCGGTCAGGAAGAAGCGGTCAATGCCGTATCTCAGGCCGTACTGCGTGCTCGGGCAGGACTAAAGGATGAGAACCGGCCGGTGGGGTCCTTCATTTTCCTCGGGCCTACGGGAGTGGGGAAGACTGAGCTGGCAAAAGCTCTTTCCGAGGCGCTCTTCGATTCCGACAAGAACATGATTCGTATCGATATGTCCGAATATATGGAGAAGCATTCCGTATCCAGAATGGTAGGTGCTCCTCCGGGTTATGTGGGCTACGATGAAGGTGGACAATTGACGGAGGCAATCAGGAGAAAGCCGTATTCTGTCATACTGTTTGATGAAATCGAAAAGGCCCATCCCGATGTATTCAATATCCTGCTTCAATTGCTGGATGATGGAAGGCTCACGGACAATCAGGGAAGAACGGTTGACTTTAAAAATTGCATCGTCATCATGACGTCGAATATCGGAAGCCCCTATCTCATTGAGAATATCACTCCGGATGGGACCATATCCGAAGAAGTTAAGGACATGGTGGAAGAGGAGATGAAACGTCATTTCCGTCCTGAATTCATCAATCGAATCGATGACATCGTTGTCTTTTCCCCGTTGACAGAAGAACAGATTATGAGGATAATCGACCTGTCTATGGAAGAAATTCGTAAGAGGCTTGAGGACCGCAACATCCATGTTGCTCTTACCGATGCCACGAAGAAATTTATTGCGGAAGAAGCCTACTCGCCAACCTTCGGTGCACGACCGGTAAAGAGATACCTTCAAAAGCACATTGAAACGGAGATTGCAGCTAAGATCATTCGCGGTGAGGTAAAGGATGGAGAGACAATCACCATAGATATGAAAGAAAACAAAATGGTTCTTTGATCTAAGCAAGGAAGCAAGGGGACGGTTCTTTTGCTTCCTTTTTCTAGTTCCAGGAAGCAAAAGAACCGTCCCCTTGCTTCCTTTTATTTTATATTGTAATTGATAAAATTTGCATACTCCGGTTTTTCGATCTGATAGAGGAAGCCTTTGCCGATTCTCTCCAGGAGCACAAGATTTAATGTGTTACCGCGGCGCTTCTTATCGTGTTTGACCGCTTCAGTTATCTTATCAATATCTGCATCTGCAGGAAGTTCGTAAGGCAGTTCGTATGCAGTGAGCAGCTTTTTCAGCAAATTGGCAGTGTTGGGCGCCGTAAGTCCGGCTCTTTCTCCCGCAAGCGCTGTCGTATACATGCCAATTGACACGGCTTCACCGTGTGAATAAGTCCCTTCCGGATAGTAGTCTTCAATGCAATGACCAAACGTATGGCCGAAGTTCAACAGCATAGCAATGCCGTAATCGCGGCAATCCAACTCGATGATCTGCTTCTTGATCAGACAGCAGCGATATATGATGGATTCAATACCGGACCCATCATTCTTTGAAGCTCTTTCCATCAGATCAGAAAACAAATCTAGGTCGAAGACACATCCATATTTAATAACCTCTGCCATGCCGTCTTCAAAGACTTCATTGGGAAGAGTCCGTACAAAGTTTGGATCGATAAAAACCTCTTGAGGTTGGTAGAACGTACCTGCCAGATTTCTTCCCTCCGGTAGATTGGCGCCATTTTTACCGCCTATACTGGCATCTACCATGGCCATGAGAGTCGTGGGAACCTGAATCAGACTTACCCCACGAAGGAAGGTCGCAGCAGTAAAACCGGCGATATCACCAATCACACCGCCCCCAAAAGCAAGGATCACATCTCCCCTGGTCAGTTGAAATTCCAACAATTGGTTATAGAGGCGGGGCAAGACATCGAAAGACTTGCTATCCTCTCCCGGCGGAAGAGATATGAGGGCCCAATTGATACCCTCGCCGTCCAGCTGGTTGCGCAGTTCCTCTTCATAGATACTCATCACCGTATCATCTGTTATAACAGCAATTTTTTTCCCCGGAAATAAGTTAACCAGAGTGCTTCCCATGTGTTTAAACAGTCCGCTTTCGGTGGTAACCGTATATTTCTGAAGATTTGTATTGATTGTAAGTGTTTGACGCATCTTTCATCACCTCGACAAATAGTATATACGAATAACTGGACAAAATCAAAGGTTTTGGCGTGTGTTTCCCAGGAAATCCGAATTTGCCTTTTCGTGCATGGACATATATAATTATTGATACAATATTAAATATGCGACAAGGAGACAACATGGGTGATTCAAATATCGTAAACATAACATGCAGGAACATGCGTAGCTGGGGTAGGCAGGCACTTTCCGGGAGATGGTCCACCGCGGTGCTGGGGACGTTACTGTTGACAGCTTTAACCGCGTTGCCGGTACTATTTATTTCATTTCTGTTCGACATAGATAGCCTAGGCTATATTTCCGACCTCTATACCTTGCTGATCAGCGGCCCGCTGTCACTGGGCTATATTATGTTCATTCTGGCGATTTTCCGCAGAAAAAATACCTCGCCTATGGAGATTTTTAACGGTTTTGAGCGCTTTGGGAGAGCTTTGGGGCTCTTCATCGTTATGAACATTTTTATCCTGCTCTGGTCACTGCTGTTCATCATTCCCGGTATCATCGCCTCCTATCGATATGCTCTGGCCTTCTATATCATGGCGGATCACCCGGAAATGAGTATTTTGGAATCCATCGAGGCAAGCAAAAGACTGATGTGGGGAAATAAGTGGAAGTTATTCTGCCTCCATTTGTCCTTTATCGGCTGGATACTTTTGACCATTTTAACAGCAGGTATCGGATACTTCTGGCTTTTGCCCTACATAACTGCTACCACTGTGGGATTTTATGAAGTGGCCAACGGAAACCTCAAACCTCACTATCCCAAATTAACTCCTGAAGCAGAGGATAGAGAGAATCAAATCACGCAGTAACGGGCTGCCCCTTTCCTACATATAATACAGTAATTTTATGGAAGGGGATGGGCGTATGAGCGGAAATGCAAGACATTATTTCCCGGGGAACAACACCCCGGGTGGTTTTTTTTCTTATTACCATTTTATAATGGAGCAGAAAGAAGCCCGGCGGATTTGGACGCTGAAGGGAGGACCCGGTACCGGCAAATCCAGCTTTATGAAAAAAATAGGCGAAACCATGCTGGAAGAAGGGCACAATGTAGACTTCCTTCACTGTTCCTCCGCCAGCGATTCTCTGGATGGGATCCTGCTGCGAAATCTGGGTGTTGCCATGGTAGACGGTACGGCACCTCATGTAATCGATCCCGTTAATCCCGGGGCGGTGGACACCATCATCAATCTGGGTGACTACTGGAATGAATGTGGTATTCTAGAGAACCGCAAATCCATAATAGAAACCAATGAGAGAGTCGGTTCCATATTTGCCGGGGTCTATCATTATCTTCGGGCAGCGGAAAGTATGTACGACAACATTGCACGGATCAATAGCAAGACTCTAAGCCCGTCAGTAGTTTACGGAATTGCCATGGATATCATACATGATGATATGGGCTGCGAGACGAGCAGGCTAAATACAGGAAAGGTCAGAAAGTTCTTTGCCAGCGCAATCACTCCGGAAGGGTTGAGAAGCTTTCTGCCCGGACTGATCGATGGGTATGCAAAGGTTTACGTCATAAAAGCGGAGATCGGTAGCGGAACAGAGGGTATTACAAGAAGGATCGCGGAGGCTGCCGCAAGCAGGGGCTATGATGTGGAGGCCTTTTACTGCCCCCTGAAACCGGAAGAGAAGCTCGAACATCTGCTGATTCCTCGGTTGTCTATGGCAGTTGTCACATCAAATACTTATCACGATGCCGGACCGGGAAACAGTGCGCAGGAAAGGGTGGAAATCAATCTGCTTGGAAACAGTAGCGACCCGGAAACTTCACTGCAGGAAGAAATCACATGGGACAGCGGCCGGCGTATGGATGAGTTGCTTGCACAAGCGGTATACTGTTTGCAAAAAGCCAAGTTGGAACACGATGTTTTGGAATCCTTCTACATTCCTCATATGGAATTTGAAAAATTTGACAAGCTACAAAGAGAGATCGAGGACTGTATCAGGAGTTATGCTGGCGACAGGTCGATAACGTAGTCTGATTAAAAGAAAAAAAGAGATAGGGCAGATTGCTCTGCCCTACAAAGGAGGTGTTATTGTAATGTTGCTGCTGCAACTTACTTTTTCAAAACACTTTTTATGGATGCTTCTAAAATCTTAAGGCCTTCTAACAATACCGGCTCTTCAATGGTAAGAGGAGGCATGATCTTGACGAGACTGTCGCTGCTTCCGGAACGCTCCGCAATCAAATTTCCTTCGAAACACTTAATCATAACGTTCTTGGAGAGAGCAGCATCGATACCGGCAAAGTCGATACCCCAAATCATACCAACGCCTCTGTAAGTAAGGCGATCATCGATAGGCAAAATGTTCTCTTTAATAAAATCTTCGATAATCTTTGCTTTTTTATTTACAGCACCAAGTAAATCGTTATCGATCATATAATCGATACCGGCGACAGCGCCTACAAAACCTAATTGGTTTCCTCTGAAAGTTCCGTTGTGCTCACCGGGCTTAAACTTGTCAAGCTCCGGCTTCATGAGCAGGAGGGAGAGGGGGAGACCAAATGCACTTAAGGATTTTGCCAACATTACCATATCAGGAACGATGCCTGCACGTTCGAAAGCGAAGTAAGTTCCGGCTCTGCCCACACCTACCTGGATTTCGTCCAGCACCATGAGGATGTCGTGCTTGTCGCAAAGTGCACGGATGCCCTTCAGCCATTCGATTTCAGCAACGTTGATGCCGCCTTCCGCCTGAATGGGCTCTAAGAACATGGCTGCGGGCTTATCCATACCGGAGTGATCATCTTCCAGCATCCACTGGATGTACTCAAGAGATTTCTTGTAATCGCCCATAGTGTGGCTGTAGGGCAAGAAGGTTACGTTGTTGAGAGGAACACCTACGCCCGCTCTGCTGGAGAGGTCACTTGTCATAGCGATGCTGCCCATGCTCATGCCGTGGAACGCACCGGAGAAAGCGATAACATTTGTTCTTCCTTTATTCTTCCGAACCAGCTTCAAAGCTGCTTCAACAGCATTTGTTCCTGTAGGTCCACAGAACATAAACTTGTAATCCAGATTTCTTGGCTTGAGGACTTTTTCTTCAAACGCCTCCATGAAATTCTTTTTTGCGACTGTGAACATATCTAAGCCGTGAATGATGTTGTCCTCGCTGAGATATTCTAAAATTTTCCCTTTAACATATGGGTTGTTATGTCCATAGTTCATAACTCCGGCTCCTGCAAAGAAGTCCACGTATCTTTTCCCGTCTGAGAAAAGTTCGGCATTCAATGCACGATCAAAAATAGTGGGAAAGCTTCTGCAATACGACCGTACATTCGATTCTTTCTTGTCAAAAATATCTGTCATTTCTAAACTCCTTCCTACTGAAAAAATAGCTATTGGATTGACATCAGCAAAACCGCTAATTATAAACAAAGAAATTCCGGGCTTTATAAATACAAATGCCGGAGGCTCCCTCATGAATGAATAATATCAAAATTATCTGACAGATGATATACCACTCCAATATTATTTTAATCCCTCTGTTGGTTTTTAGACATGAAGGGTCACTATTTGAGATAATTCAGCACATATTCTACGTCAGTGGGGCATGTTACGTATTCGGTACCCCTCTTTTGGCGGGTTTCCCGGCCCTTGGCAGTCAGAAGGATGATCGTCTTATCATCGGCTTCATCGATAGCTTTGCGTATAGCTTCTTCCCTGTCTAGAATGATTTCGTAGGGACAGCCGGTTTTCTTAATGTTTCGGGCGAGCTCAAGACTGATGTCCAAAACGGACTCCTCACCGGCATCCTCTTCCGTGATATAAATTTTGGCTGCATACTTGCCGGCAATCTCCGGCAATTCATGTCTTCGGTCATAGGCCTTGTTACCCGGGCAACCGAATACCGCAAATATTTTGCGATCCGGGTATTCCCGAATAGTAGATTCAAAGAGCCGTTCGAAGCTCAGTCTGTTGTGTGCATAGTCGACGATGACCAAAGTGCCGCTTTTCTCACCTAAAAAGGTTTCCATCCTGCCGGGAACTCTTGCTTCCCACAGGCCTTTTCGTATAAATTCTACCGGAACGTCAAGCACATAGCACAAGGAAATTGCAGCCAATGCATTTTCCACGTTGAAGAATCCCGGCATGCCCAGGACAAATTCCTCATCGAAGGAGGGGGTCTTGACGGCGAAAGTTATGCCTTTTTCTGTTTTGCGAATTCGATATCCATAAATTTCTGCAGTTTCAACGGTACCAAAGGTAACGAGGCGCTGATCCGAATGAATGGCATGGCATATTTCCTCGGCGTGGTTGGAATCCACATTGACGCACAGGGCTTCGCACTGATCGATCAACTTGAGCTTGGCCTGAAAATAATCGTCAAAATCCGTGTGTTCAATGGGGCTGATGTGGTCCAGGCCAATATTGATAAAGCAGCCGACCTTAAAGCCTACCCCGTAAGTTCTGCCGTACTTCAACGCCTGACTGGTAACCTCCATGGTCATATGGGTGATTCCACTGTCCACGGCATTACGGAAATGGCGATGAAGGGGGATGGATTCAGGCGTTGTCAAGTGTGCTTCCTGGAAAATCACACCGTCATAGTTATCTAT